>RDXH01000187.1:0-1902 GCA_004292745.1 Oscillatoriales cyanobacterium
ATTTTGTCGGCGGCCAAATCGCATTGCAGGAAGCTGGCACTTTGGCTTAGTCTTTGACAGTGGCGGTCTAATCTAAATAGTAAGATGCGATCGCGATTTTCGGGGTCGGGAATTCCGCGCAAGCCACCCAAGACTCCGGTTCCGTAGTGCAGTGCGTGGGTGGCTATGGAGATTTTGGCGTCGGTAAATGGGAGGAATTGATTTTGAAAGTAGGCAATTGGTAGAAAACTATCCATGATTCAAGCTAGCGATGAGTTGTGCAGTCCGCGAGGAAAGGTGAATCTGATTATATTACCATAATTTATAGCAGAAGGAAGAAGGCCCAACGACTGCGTTTATCCTGAGCGTAGTCGAAGGGTTCAGGAACCGCTTCAGGAAGAAGGAAGAAGGAAGAAGGAAGATGCAATAAAATCAATGGTTTCAACAATTTATCATGTCCTAACTGCCAAGACAGAGCTTGTTTTCGCCAGTATTAAAAATGATCTAAATTGTAGCCATTTTAGTTGATAATTGTTTTGGGAAAGATTGGATTCAATTACAAATCAAAAGTAACAAAGAGGCAGCTATGGCGCGTAAATGTTTTATCATTGAAATGGGGATGGGTATTGACCAGCATGGACAAGAACCGACTGTGGCGGCGGCTAGGGCTGTCCGAAATGCGATCGCAAATAATGCTTTACTCGGTGTCTGGGAAGTGGCGGGTTTGACTGACCCAAATCAAATGATTGTGGAGGTAAAGGTGGCGGTTCCTTACCCGGAACAGGTGCGAGGGGATGAGGTTTTGGCGGTGTTGCCTTTTGGGGAAAAAACTCTGATTGTTGAGCAAGGTGGGATGGTTGTGGCTGGAAGGGCGATCGCATCTTTAAATGATAAAAATGATGAAATGTTGATTGCGGTAGCGGCGGTGACAGTTTTTGTGGACACTCAGGACTAATTTTTTGGTATTTGAGTAGATGGGTGAAGTGCGAAGTGCGATCGCGCTAACTCCGATCTAGTAAAACAATTTAAACAAACACAAATATAAAATTATAACACCATGTTAAAAGAAGTTAGAATAGAAAATTACAAATCGATCCACAAGCTGAAACTGGAGTTAGGACGAGTCACCGTGTTGATCGGTGAAAATGGCTGCGGCAAGAGTAATATCTTAGAGGCGATCGCCTTGGCTTCTGCGGCGGCTGATGATAAACTGGATAACGAGTTTCTAGCATCTAGGGGTATTAGGGTGACAGAACCTCAATTAATGCGATCGGCTTTTGAAAAAGATAATTCTGTACGAGATATAAAACTCTCCTTATTCGGACAAAATAGCCAAGAATTTAGTTTTGTACTCCACAATGACAATCAGCCCTATTCTCAGTGGCTAAACAGAGAAGCAGACAAGAGATTTATTCTTAAGTTTAGAGATTATTTAAATACATTTAACGGTGATAAAGAAGAATTAATCAAAAAAATGTTGGATGACGATCGAATATTTATCAAAATTTTCAACGAACCGATTAGTAAAGTAATCGATTCAGTAAAACTACACAGTTTTTTAATTTATTCTCCAGAAAATTACTCTTTGCGGATATTTGAACGAGAAGATCAAATTCAACCGCTAGGGATTTACGGTGAAGGCTTGTTTAAGCTATTACAAGTTTTGAGTTTAGAAGAAAATCAGGAAAAACTTATAGAAATTAAGACTTTACTTCGGTTAATAGATTGGTTTAAAGATTTTGAGATTCCTCGCACCTCTAGTGAATTTGAATACAGCCTTCAAATCGCAGACAGGTACTTAGACCCAGATTTAATTTACTTCGATCAAAGAAGCTCTAATGAAGGATTTTTGTTTTTGCTTTTTTACTTTGCTTTATTTATTAGCGATATCACACCTAAATTTTTTGCAATTGATAATATTGA
>RDXH01000187.1:1919-19134 GCA_004292745.1 Oscillatoriales cyanobacterium
ATACTAAAGCTAGACGTATTCTCAACCCCGAACCTTTGGAAGGACAGGAACCTGTAAAACTATCCGAGGCTTTTTTGAGGGGCTATATCGGAGGACTTCCTAAGAATTTTTAATATGACTAATTTTGGATTAATTACCGAGGGATTGAGCGATCAGATTGTGATTGAAAATATTTTAGAAGGATATTTCAAGAATAATCCTAATCTAGATATTAGACCGCTTCAACCAGAAAGAGATAAAGATGATGAAAACAAATTTACAGGTTATGGTAGTTGGAGTCAAGTTTTTGCTTATTGTCGTTCAAGAGATTTTCAAGAGTCGTTTCAATTTAATGATTATATAATTATCCAAATAGATACCGATACTTCTCAAGAGTATGGTATTCCACAGCAAGATGAAAATGGTGAATTGACTCCTGAACAGTTAATCGAAAAAGTCATTGCAAAGTTCAAACAGGAAATTGGCGAAGATTTCTACAGTAAATTTCAACACCGAATCATTTGGGCTATATCAGTACATTCTATTGAGTGTTGGTTGCTGCCACTTTATTATGAAGACAAGAGAAAGTCTAAATTAGAGAAGTGTTTAGATACGTTAAATAGGGAGCTTGGAAAGAAACATGGTTTTACAATTCATGCCAAAAAACCTGAATATTATCGGGAAATTTCCCAACAATATAGCAAGCATAAAGTTTTGATGAAAAATTATGCAGAAAATCCTAGTTTTAAATTTTTTATAGAAGAGATTAAAAGCAGAGACATTAAGATTGTTGTTGAAGATGACTGGTAGTTCAGCAGGTTGTGATGTCCTATATAGTTAATCAAATTGATGCCATTGTTACCCGCCACCCGCGAGATTTTCCTGTTATATCAATTACTCTCTTCATCGGAATTATTCATTTCTTTCTCATCTCTCTGTGTTCTCTGTGTTCTCTGTGGTTAAATTATTCCAATGCAACGGTCAACGATATTACTACTCCTAGTATTGTAACTCCAACTCAATTGATTCAAGAACTAATCAATAATTTTCCATAAATTTCTCTACCTGCTAAACTTCCGACTCCAATTCGCTCACCCGCACCTGCACCGGCAACTCTACAGGATTCAATTCAGAGGAATCTAATAAACCTGTAGCTTCTCCATCAGCATTTACTTCACCGTCGCGCACTTTTCGCCATTTATCAGCCAAAGTATCCCGCTGATTGATTAAATAAATGCTCACTAAAGTTAACCCAACGCCCATGGATTGCAGCGGATTGAGCACTTCGCCTAAAAACAAATTGCCGAATAGTAAGGCAAAAACAGGCGTTAAAAATGTTAAGGAACTTAAACTGGTGAGACTGCCACTTGAAGCAAAGTAAAAGAATAAACCGTAGGCGATCGCACTTCCGAACACAGTAGAATAACTTAAGGCCATCCAGCCGGAAAAATCGATATTGACAAACTGCTCAGACTCTGTTGCAACCGAAATTGCCAACAAGGGCAAACCGCCCAAAATCATATGCCAACCAGTCGCCACCACCGGGTCAACATAACGACAAACCCAGCGCACCAAAACTGTTCCCACAGCCATCGACAACGCAGCCAACAGCATCAACCATTCTCCACCCTCAAACAACTGTGCGACATCAGCAGAAACCTGCACATTTTTAGGATGAAACAGTCCCAAAATCCAGCCATCCGGCAACCCAATTAAACTAATCCCAATCACGCCAATAACTAATCCCAACCAGCCCCAAAAGCCGATTTTTTCTTGAAACAGCCAAAAACACAAAATCGCCACAGCTAGTGGCTGAGAGTCAATCATCACCGAACCTAAACCCGCACCGGTTCTGGCCAAACCTTCTGCTAAAAAGCCTTGAAACAAAGTACCGTCAACTAGCGCAAATAACGAAATCCACAGCCAAGCTTTCCAACCCTGTGGCTGCGCTTTTCCCATAAAGGCGGCGGCTAGGAGCACCAACACGCCAGCCGGCATCAAACGCACAACAGCCACAAACAGGGGAGTCGTGTGGGGCATGACTCCTTTCATGGCTACCATGGCGGTTCCCCACAGGAAAAACGGCGCAATTAGCAACAGTGGCGCGAAAGGCAGTTTGGAATCGGTAATTTTTAGCTGCATGGCGGAGGGCTCCTGATAATTGATGAGACTGACTCTCGTGCTGATGATGTAGTTTTGTTAAGCAATTTTTACAATTATATATTGATGTTGGATTAAGTGCGATCGGACTCTGTGGGGGTAGGGGGGTAACTTCTTCGTTGTTCCTGCTTCGTTCTTCCTTCGGATAAGGCACACTATAAGTTAGCTACACAATTTCACATTGCGCGAAAACTGCCCATGATTTGGCCATTCAAGCCTCGCTACCGTAAACAAATCGCTCACATCGAAATCACTGGCGCCATTGCCGGAGATACCCGCAAACGAGTTCTAGAAGCCCTCAAAACCGTTGAAGAACGCAAATTTCCCGCTTTGCTGCTACGGATAGACTCTCCTGGCGGCACTGTGGGCGATTCCCAGGAAATTTACAGCGCCCTGAAGCGTTTGGGCGAAAAAGTGAAAATTGTTGCGAGTTTCGGCAATATTTCAGCTTCTGGGGGAGTTTATGTCGGCATGGGTGCCGAATATATCGTGGCTAATCCAGGTACAATTACCGGTAGCATTGGTGTAATTATCCGGGGTAATAATCTAGAACGGCTATTGGAAAAGGTAGGCGTTTCTTTTAAGGTCATCAAATCTGGGCCGTATAAAGATATTTTGTCATTCGATCGCGAATTAACCCCACCAGAACAGCAAATTTTGCAAGATTTGATCGACACCAGCTATCAGCAATTCATAGAAACAGTGGCGGTAGCCCGAAAACTGCCTATTGAACAAGTTAAAAGTTTTGCCGATGGTCGTGTTTTCACGGGCCAGCAAGCCTTAGAGTTGGGTTTGGTGGATAGATTGGGTACTCAAGAGGATGCCCGTCGCCAGACTGCCGAACTGGCGGGACTTGACCCGGAAAAAACTGAGTTGTGCACTCTGGAAAAACCAAAACCTTTCCTAAATCGCGTCTTGGGGAGTAGTCTGGATACATCGGGGCTTTCAGCTTACAAAAGTTGGCTGGAATTCGAGCTGTCTGCTAGTGGTTTGCCACTGTGGCTGTATCGCCCGTGATTAAATAAATTAGTCAGTTGGCAGTTGGCAGTTGAAAGTTGTTGGTAATTGCTAACAAATAACAACTAACAACTAACAACTAACAACTGCCAACTCTCAACTAGCAACAGACTAATAACAAAAAATGGAGGAAATTTGCGTGGAATGGCAAGTGCGGGCGATTCGTGGGGCAACTACTGCTAGCGAGAATTCGATAGAAGCAATTCGAGAAGTGGTGAGAGAATTATTAGATGAATTAGAAGCAAGAAATGATTTAAATCCAGAATTAATTATTAGTGCTACGTTTTCTGTCACTCGCGATTTAGATGCTGTGTTTCCTGCCGCGATCGCCCGCGAACGTCCCCGTTGGTGTAATGTTCCCTTATTGGATGTGCAGCAGATGTATGTCAAGGGTTCTTTGGAACGTTGCATCCGGTTTTTAATTCACGTCAATTGGCCAGCACATACCGAAATTTATCATCCTTATTTGCGGGGAGCTCAAAATTTGCGGCCGGATTGGAATTTAGCAGTGGCGGTGGCTGGGGAAAAATAATAAGTACCCTTGATGATTCGGCGGTTAAAACCGCTTCTTGTCAAACCAAGTCGGCCTCCGCAGACTAAGAGATAAAGGCTGTAATTAAGTCGGATTTGGTATAGTCTCAAATTTTAGGCTCACAGTAAACAGTGAACTGTCCACTGTCAACTATAAAAAACCCGGCTTCTTTGAGAAACCGGGTTTTTGTCAATCAGACGCTTTCTTGTGATGCAACCTAATCCCTAAAAAGATGTCATATATAAAACTCCAAAAGTCCTTTTTCCCTTCTAATATTCCCAAACTTTGAGGAGAACCTTTTTCATCTAATAGCGGCTTGACAGCTTCATAGGCTGGCTTGTAATTGTACCAAGGAATTGAAGGCCACAGGTGATGAATCAGGTGATAATTCTGACCCAAAATTAAGATATTTAGAATTGGACTAGGATATACTCTGGCATTTTTCCAGCGATCGCGCTCGTGAAATGGACGGTGTGGCAAATAATCAAAAAATAACCCCAAGGCCAACCCCACCACTAAAGCAGGAGAAAACCAAAAATTCAGCACGTAACCTAAATGGTCGTATTGAATGGAGATATACACCACTGCGATCGTAAATAAACGGCTGAAAAACCATTCCCAAAGTTCGTTTTTTCGCCACAGTTTGCGCTTAAAGAAGAAAATCTCGTGGTAAAAAAACCTCGCAGCAATTAACCACAGAGGCCCGCCGGTAGAAACATAATGGTCTGGATCGTTATCTGGATCGTTAACGTGAGCGTGATGCTGCATATGTACCCGTGTAAACACGGGAAAAGCAAAACCCAACATCAGGGCGCTACCGTGTCCCAAAATAGCGTTAATGGTGCGATCGCGGTGCGCTGCATTATGAGACGCATCGTGAATCACTGTTCCAGCCATGTGTAAAGCCAGAACATTCAGGAAAAAACAGCACCATTGGGGCCATTCCCCATACCAGAAACCCCAGTATGAAATCACGATAATCGCTAAGGCACTCAAAAATAGCAACAGCGTCGGATTGAAGTCACCTGGAGGACTCAGAAACTCTTTCGGCACTGTCAGTGGCCGTCCTGCCTCCGACATTTTTGTTAGCACTCCTTAATATTTCACACTTGCGTAGTATAAGATACAAGGCTGCCAATAGTAAAGTTTTGTGAAATAAGTGTATCTAATCTCGATCGCCCGTCCTGTTCACAAAATCCCAGTCACACAAAGCTGTAGGCAAACTACGAAAAAATAAATGGGTATATTTGTATATTTGTCAAGGAGTGGACGAAAAATATTTTGAAGATCTGGCGATCGAAAAGAAAAGATTACGGATGGGTAAAAAGTCAGATATTCTATATATTGGTCAATACCTGCGGTCTAAACGATCGAAAAATTTTTAAGAATTAAGACAACTAGCGTCATTGCTTGTACTGCTGCTACTAAATAATAAACTTGCTGGACACTATCGGACATTGTGCTATAATGAACCGAGTAACAGTCATAACGCAATGTCCGATAAATATGTATCACTCCCGCCAAGCAGCTAGAACTTTGGGGGTTAACGAACGAACCCTCCGACGTTGGGAAGAAGACGGAAAAATCACAGCGTTTAGAACACCGGGAGGAAAAAGAAGATACGACATCACAGGCTTTACCATTAAATCCCATAGACAATCAGTCATCTATGCCAGAGTATCGAGTCCCAAACAGAGAGAAGACTTACAGCGTCAATGTGATTATCTCCAATCTCAATACCCTACCGCAGAAATTGTCGCAGAAATTGGAGGCGGACTCAACTACAAAAGAAAAAAAATTCTCGCCCTATTGGAACGAGTTATGTCAGGAGATATCGAACGTATTGTTATCGCATACAAAGACAGACTTGCCAGATTTGGGTTCGATTTCTTCGTCTGGTTGTGTGCCAAAAACTCTTGTGAAATCGTGGTTTTCAACCAAATTGAGTTATCTCCCCAGCAAGAAATGGTTGAAGACATCCTTGCAATCATGCACTGTTTTTCAGCCAGATTATATGGACTCAGAAAATATAAATCTGAAATCGCAAAAGATCAGGATTTACCCAGAGCCGAAACTCCATCAAATCTGGAAAAAGTGGTTAGCAGCAACTAAATATTGCTTCAACCAAAGCATTGCGTATCTCAGAAAACATGGCAAAATCCCTAAATACGAGCTACGTAAACTAATACTGAACAATGCCCCGGATTGGGTCAAGGAATGCCCATACAACCCAAAAGGTGCAGCAGTATTAGACGCTCACGAAGCATTTGTTCGCAGCTTGAAAACAGGCACTAAGCAATCGGTCGCTGGGAGATTCAGAAGTTGGAAAGCTCCGAAACGAAGTATAAAATTTCAACCAGAAAACTATTGTCTAGGTACTTGGTATCCAGAACAAGTAAAAGGGTTACTATTCAAAGCTTCCGAACCCTTGCCATCAACGGAGGTTGAATTGCAGTCAAAACAAAAAGATAATTCCTTCAAAACAAGAACACGTAAAGGTTCCTGGAATTTTTCAACTCAATTAATATACGACAAGAAACGGTGGTTTGCAGTATTCCCAGTTGAATTTGAAAAGCAGGAATCAACGCAGCAAACAATGGTAGCTCTCGATCCGGGAGTACGTTCTTTTTTGACTGGTTTTGATGGTGAGAAATTCATTGAGATTGGCAAGAAAGACATTACCAAAATCTATAGGTTATGCCGCTTTGCCGATAAGTTGATTTCTCGAAAATCACAATTAACAGGACGCAAAAACAAATATCAACGCCAGCGAGTACAAGCTAAGATAGAGAGTTTGTTAATTCGGGTTCGTCATCTTATAGATGAATGCCACAAAAAAGTAGCTAAATGGCTGACAACGGAATATAGATTAATTTTTCTTCCTACTTTTGAGACTTCCCAAATGGTAGCCAAAAATGGAAACAAGAAAAGAAAGATTAATTCTAAAACAGTTCGCCAGATGCTCAGATGGTCGCATTTTAGATTCAAACAAACATTAAAGTTCCAAGCCTTTAAGCGTGGTTGCACCGTGTTGGATGTAACAGAAGAATATACTTCTAAAACCTGTACCAAATGCGGTCATGTTCATGGTTTATTAGGTGGCTCGAAGAAGTTCAAATGTCCAAAATGTGGTCATTCCCTCGATCGAGATTGGAACGGCGCTTTAGGGATTTTCCTTAAGGCATTGCGAGATATTGCCGGGTTGGATGCTCAGGTATTCAGCACGCTATGTCAGGAAATGTCAGACATTGTCCGGGCTTGAAGTATCTGAAAGATGAAACGTTAGCCGAAAATTACACAATAAATCCTCCAGCCACCCCATCTGAATTCATGCAACTGCCAAAAGCCTTACGCCGGACTAAAATCGTCGCCACCATTGGCCCAGCCACCTCTGATCCACAAGTGCTGCGGAACCTCATAGAAGCAGGTGCGACAACTTTGCGACTCAACTTTTCCCACGGCTCAGAAGAAGACCACCAACGGAGCATTCGCTTAATCCGGCAAACATCCTTTGAACTAAATCAGCCCGTGGCAATCCTGCAAGACCTCCAAGGCCCGAAAATTCGTTTAGGTCGCTTTGAAACAGGGTCGATTGTGGTCAAAAATGGCGATCCGTTCATTTTAACCAGCCGCCCAGTTCCAGGCACTGAGATGATTTCCTCAGTCACCTACGAACCTCTAGCAGACGAAGTTCCCGAGGGAGCGATGATTCTGCTAGATGACGGGAAAGTGGAAATGCGCGTGGAAAAAGTAGACCGGGTGTCGCGGGAATTGTACTGTCGCGTTGTTGTCGGTGGACCCCTTTCCAACAACAAAGGCGTGAATTTTCCGGGAGTATACCTGTCAATTAAAGCGCTGACCGATAAAGACCGCAAAGATTTAATGTTCGGACTCGACCAAGGTGTCGATTGGGTAGCTCTGAGCTTCGTGCGGAATCCCCAGGATATGCTCGAAATTAAAGAGCTGATAGCCAGTGCGGGTAAGCAAGTACCGGTGATTGCAAAGATCGAAAAGCACGAGGCGATCGAGCAAATGGAGGAAATTCTGGCCCTGTGTAACGGGGTGATGGTTGCCCGCGGGGACTTGGGAGTAGAACTGCCTGCAGAAGACGTGCCGATTTTGCAAAAGCGACTGATTGCGACTTCTAACCGCATGGGAATTCCGGTCATTACTGCTACCCAAATGCTTGATAGTATGCTTCACAATCCTCGTCCCACCCGCGCGGAAATTTCCGACGTGGCCAACGCGATTCTCGATGGAACTGATGCGGTGATGCTCTCGAACGAAACAGCCGTGGGCGACTTCCCAGTGGAAGCAGTGGCGACGATGGCAAGAATTGCAGTGCGGATGGAGAGAGAAGGAATTCGGGGCAATATTAGAAATGTAGAAGATATTGGTCGATCGATCCCCAACGGCATCAGTCAAGCTGTCAGCCAAATTTCCGAACAATTGAATGCAGCAGCGATTATGACGCTGACCAAAACCGGTGCTACAGCCCGAAATGTGTCGAAGTTCCGACCAAAAACTCCGATTTTAGCAGTTACTCCCCACGTAGACGTGGCGAGACAACTGCAACTGGTGTGGGGAGTAAAACCGCTGCTGGTGCTAGATTTGCCCTCGACCGGTCAGACATTTCAATCTGCAATCAACGTCGCCCAGGAAAAAGAGTTACTGTCCGACGGAGACTTGGTAGTGATGACTGCCGGTACTCTGCAAGGGGTAGCCGGTTCAACAGATTTGATCAAAGTTGAGGTAGTGACAGCGGTTTTGGGTAAGGGAACAGGTGTCGGGCTAGGTTCAGTCAGCGGTATGGCCAGGGTAGCTAACACTGCTGCGGATGTGGCGAATTTCCACCCCGGAGACATTTTGGTAGTCAACCACACTAGCGCTCAGTTTGTGGAGATGATTCGGAAAGCAGCAGGTGTGGTGACGGAGGAAGAAAGTTTGACTTCTCACGCGGCGATTATTGGTTTGCGTTTGGGCGTACCGGTGATGGTGGGCGTGAAGAATGCCACCCAGGTGATTCGGGACGGCACTATGCTGACGTTGGATATGCAGCGGGGTTTAGTTTATTCCGGTGCCAGAGGTGGCGGGATTGACGGCGAACTGGATGTTTGATGGCAGTTGTGAGTGATGAGTTGTGGGGTTTGAATTCTACAGCTCATTGCTTTTTTTGTGGCGGTTGTGCTAAGGTTATTAATTGTCTGTGCCGATGTAGCTCAGGGGTAGAGTATTCGATTCGTAATCGAACGGTCGTGGGTTCAAATCCCACCATCGGCTTGTCTATGACTTGTCTATGATTTACCAACCACGGCTTTACCCTCCTGAGTACCCAAGTATTTCCAAAAACACCTCTACATCAGCCAAGTCCGCCCTCGACTTTTTACGCCACGCTTTTAACTCGTTAAGCAGTTCAGTCGGCTTCAGGGGGCGACAAGCGCCCCCGAACAGTTATAGGCAAGGCTTTTCGCGCCTTAGATTTCTGGAACCTGTAAATCACGCCTGTTGCCCGCGTAGTGCCTGTAGATCATCTCTGGGCTATTACCACCCACCGCGCTACATCTTGGGCATCAATACCTTTTTGACATACTCCCCGACCTTTCATGTGCGGGGATTCTTAACACTTCATCGACCAATACTACCGAAGTAGTTTTACTCAGTTGACCTGTTCATTTTGGTTGGGTCGAGGGAGACTATTAAGTCCCGCCCCTCCCACTTAGATCCGTACTTGCTGGTTTCCCCGCATACGGCTCCCGATGTTTTAGGCTTTCGCCTTGCTCATGTGTTGGTAATCATGGCAACTCTCGTGAATGGCTTCTAGATTTTCCTTTTTCCAGTTTTGATGATTCTCATCTCTGTGGTGGAGGTTTACCCGTTCGTCATCTACAAATTTGAGTCCACATGATGCACATTTATGGTTTTGTCGTTTTAAGACTTTAGAGGTGTACCCATCATAGAGTTTACTGTTTCGTTCGCTCCAGTAGGCGGTATCGCCATCGTATGGACTTTTAGTTCCTTTAACGTTGACGTGTTTATTTTCGGAGTAAGGAACCGTGGGGAATGCTTGGTCTAACAATTTCTTGCTGGAGTAGCGATTCTGTCTGGTTTCCTTGTTAAACACTGCGTATGCTTTCTTCTGGATATGGTAGAGGGAGTTCCTAGACCCGTCCATCTTGCAGTAGCGATGATAATTTCTCCAGCCTCTAACCACTGCTGAGAGCTTTTCGGCTTTAACAGCGGAGCCATAGTTACTGTTGTTGACGATGTTTTTAACTTTTTGACGGAAGGTTTTATGGTTATCCGCTGAGGGAGTGCTTCTAAACTTTCCGTTATTGCTCTGGACGGCAAAGTGCCATCCAAGAAAATCAAATCCATCTGTCGCTGCGGTTAGCCTGGTCTTCCGTTCGCTGACGTTCATTCCTCTTTGGGCTAGGAAGTGGCGAATTTTATCAAGTATGGTTTCTGAATCGTCTTGGGGTTTGAGAATAAACACCATGTCATCCGCATACCGGACACTTTGATGGATATCTTCAATCCCATTTAAGGCGATGTTGGCTAGTAGCGGACTCACGACTCCACCTTGTGGCGTTCCTTGGTCTGGAAACCCGATATTTGTACCTGCTTTTAAGCAGAGGAATATTCCTTGCTTTAAGCTTTTTGGCGCAATCAGGCTATCCATAATGGAAGTGTGTGAAATCCGGTCGAAGCATTTTTCGATATCGAGCTCTATTACTCGTTTATCTTTTCCATTACTCTGTGAGCGTAGGTTATTGAATAGGAACTTCTGGGCATCATGTGCCGAGCGTCCGGTTCTGAATCCATAACTTCGAGCGTGGAATGTTGCTTCGTGGGCGGGTTCCAAGGCATATTTTGCTAGGCATTGCCAAGCTCTATCTGCTATGGTGGGCACTTTGAGCATTCGAGTAGTTCCATCCTTTTTGGGGATGGGTATTTCTCTGAGCTTTTGATGTTTCCAAGTGGTGGTTTTTGCCTTTAGATTTTCCTCTAGGGCGAAGCGTTCTTCAAAATCAAGGGACGCTTTGCCATCCACACCCGCTGTTTTCTTACCAGCATTAAGCTGTGTTACCTGACGGATTGCCAGTAATCTAGCTGCTGAAGACTTTAGAATCAGTTTTTGGAGTGACCGAGCTTGACGCAGGTCGCCATTAGCAACTGCTTTAAACACACGACATTGTAGGCGGAATAAATTACGTCGGAATTTCTTCCAGGGTAACGACTTCCAGGATTCACTGGTTTTTATACCGTGTCTAATCATGCTCTTCTTTGTACTGTGTATTTTCTAAACACCTCAGACCAATTATGGTCTGTCCTACCCACTGTTAAGGGATTAATGCTCTCGTCTGCTCTACCACGGGTTCGACCTACCGTAGACCTTAACACTGTTTTTATTCGTTCCTTCGATAGTATTGTTCGTCCATTTAGGTGTAGCCAATCCAACTGTCCAATCCCCATATCCTTGCTGTTAATCAACCCATGTTACAGCGGGGAACTATTCTTGGACGACCTCGGACTCTCTTTTAGTAGTGCATCCGTGTTTGCCTGAGTTGTTTTTATAGGCTCTATTTCACCTTGTGGACTCCCCGTTAGCGGCAGTGTGGCTTGCGACCTCTGATTCCGCCCTGTTCCCAGCTTCGCTCTCTAGAATTCCGAGTCTAGTCGGCGTGGGCAGATAGGGATTCACGCTTGGATTTAGCGGGTAGGGCTTGCACCTACATACTGTTGAAAGTTCAGACCTTGGATTGCTTCATGTCTGGAAGCCAGTCTGGTTGCTTTATTTACGGATTGATTACCGTGATTCAGCAACAACGAATCGCACAAGTCGTGGCAATGCCCTATCCCGACTATGTATCGTTTGGAAAGAAAAACATTAACAATACTTTTTATTTTGCTTCCAGGTTGGATTTTAACCATTGCCCTTCAGTCTTTCCCTATTACTGGATCAGTCCCGGTTTCAACTCAAAATGAGTATATATCGCTGCAATCTTCGGTATCAACTGGCTCTCTCGGATCTTGGGTGTAAAATGTAGCAAATAATACTAAATTCCTGAATAAGGAAAGCTGAAACCCTAGATTTTGCTAGCTCATAATCATTACTTATCACCATAATTACGAGAGAGTCATATTTTTTAGATTTTAGATTTGGGATTAAGCACTTTTGAATCGTCAAAAGCCTTGACATTGCGTGAGTTTTGCAGTATTTACCGGCAAAGTCGATCGCCCACAAATACCAGCTCAATGTTTGCTAAAATCAGAATACTCTACTCGCAACCAAAGCGCTACCTGTGGCAAATTCAACTGAATCCAACAATCCAGAGAATCCGAGTCCACTTGCCCGCACACCTCTGTACGACCTATCATTAGAACTCAAAGCTCGGATGGTCCCATTTTCCGGGTGGGAGATGGCGGTGCAGTACAGCGGTCTGAGCAGCGAACATCAAGCAGTGCGATCGCAAGTAGGAATGTTCGACATTTCCCACATGGGAAAATTTGGTTTGAGAGGGAAACAATTAAGAGCCAAATTTCAACCCTTAGTGCCCTCAGACTTAAGTCGATTGCAACCAGGTCAAGCTCAATATACAGTATTGTTAAATGCCCAAAGCTGCATCTTAGACGACATTATTTTCTACTGCCAAGAACCCGATGCCACCACTAGCGAAGAACGGGCTGTCATCATTGTCAACGCCGCCACTCGCATCCGAGACAAAGCTTGGATCGCAGCCCACTTAGAATTAAGCGGTGTCAGTTTTACAGACATTTCACCAGACAAAGTTTTAATCGCAATTCAAGGGCCGGAAGCTATCACTTACCTCCAGCCCTTAGTTACAGACGACCTCACGCCAATTAAAGCCTTCGGTCACTTAGAAACAAACCTGTTGGGACAGCCAAGTTTTATCGCTAGGACTGGCTATACAGGTGAAGATGGGTTTGAGATTATGGTCGATGCAGCAGTAGGAAAAGAACTGTGGCAACAACTATTAACTGCCGGGGTTGTACCCTGCGGTTTGGGTGCGAGAGACACCTTGCGTTTAGAAGCAGCAATGGCATTGTACGGTCAAGATATCGACTATAATACGACACCTTTAGAAGCCGGATTAGGTTGGGTTGTTCACCTAGAGACCAAAGGCGATTTTATTGGTCGCGAGGTTTTGGAACAGCAGAAAGCTAGGGGCGTTTCCAAGCGGTTAGTAGGGCTAGAAATGCAGGGGCGACACATTGCGCGTCACGGCTATCCAGTAATATTTGAAAATGAAAAAGTAGGAGAAGTTACTAGCGGTACATTATCACCGACTTTGAATAAACCGATCGCCCTTGCCTATGTTCCCACAAAACTAGCTAAAATTGGTCAGGAATTAGAAGTGGAAATTCGCGGGAAAAACTATCCAGCTAGGGTGGTGAAAAAACCATTTTATCGATCGCCAAACCGACCGACTTAAATGAAGCTAGGATTAATTCAGGGGCGGGCTCGCGTGCCCACCCCACCATAAAATGTATTTCTTCTTGTGGAACGGGCACGCGAGCCCGTTGCTCATAACTTTGGTAGAGAAGATTCATCGACTAGCTTAGCAAATTTTCGCAAAGTTTCAGCATAGCGATCGCCCGCAACATCCATCAAATCATTGTGACCGGCCCCCTCGACCCAAAAATTCAATTTCGGCTCGTTGGCGGCCGTAAACAACTGCTCTCCATGCCAAAAACGAACCACCTCATCAGCCTTACCGTGAATCACCAAAACAGGCGATCGCACTTTGCCAATCTTATCAATATTCACAAACTTATCAAAAGGTAAAATCGGAATCTGCGTCAACACCCGAAAAGCCGAAACAAACGAACTTTCAACCACCAAACCACCGACAGATTGTCGCGAAGCCAAATCAATTGCTGGCCCACCGCCCACAGAACGCCCGTAAACAATAATTTGCTTGGCAGGTACTCCCAACTGTTGCGTTAAATAATTGTAAGCAGCATCAATGTCACGATAAGTATTATACTCAGAAGGCCTTCCCTGACTCGTACCGTAACCTTGATAATCGTAGGCAAACACAGCAAACCCGCTATCTCGAATCTCTCTGAGTACCCACAAAATCCCGTCCAAATCTTCCGCGTTCCCGTGACTGTAAAGTATGGTATATTTAGCTTGCGGGTTAGGAAAATGAATGGCAGAAATTTTCAAGCCATTAGCTGAGTTAATTTTGATAACTTCCCTGCTATCATTCTGGCTAGATGAGGGAGGTTGAAAAATTAGCCCTTCTGAAAAAAAGAAAGCATAAAAACACAGAAATGCGTAAATAAAAATAATAGAGCGCATCAGTCGTTTCCAAGAAAATTCTCCGAAAAGCAAGCGTTTAATATTTTTTCTATTGTTGTTTGCCATCACTAAATGACCATAGTTTAATAAGATTTAGTTGATACTTTATTTATTGCGAGAAAAGACATGGCACTAGAATACCCAGAGGACTTGAAATACCTAGACACCCACGAATACATCCGACTCGAAGGCGAAATTGCCACTATCGGCATCAGCGCCTTTGCGGTGGATCAACTAGGTGATATCGTATTTCTGGAATTGCCAGAAGTAGGCGCAACCCTGGAAAAAGGCGAAGCTTTCGGTACAGTCGAGTCAGTGAAAGCTGTGGAAGACTTGAAAGCACCCGTTACGGGAACTGTCATCGAACGCAATGATGCCATTGTAGAATCTCCTGAGAATTTAGCGGAAGATGCCTATGGCGCTGGCTGGCTGTTGAAAGTGCGCGTGGCAGATTCCAGCGAAGCGAATGAGGCTTTGTCAGTCGAGGAGTATCGCAAAATGGTGGAAGGGGAATAGGGAATAGGAAATAGGGAATAGGGAATAGGGAATAGGGAATGGGGTATGGGGCCGAAAGTATGGGGCATTCGTAGCCATCTCTCCCCTTTCCCCTTTTCCTTCTGTCAGTTATATCAATTCCGGTTGCATGGTCATGATTTAACCGCAGAGAACGCAGAGAACGCAGAGGGAGATTCAGAGAGAGATGAATAATTCCGATGAAGAGAGAATTTGATCTACATCCGTTAAATCCGTTACAAAATCCGTAGCCGAACTTCCTCCTATCCGTTCAATCGATTACAAAATCTGTTGCCGAACTACCTTCTTCCTTTGCAAAATGTTACAAACAAAGAAGCAAAAGTCTATTCAGGAGAATCCGCCTTGGTACTCTACAGTTCTCAAATTGAGTCGCATCAGCAGCAAATGCTCACTCCCATCGATGGTTTTGCGTGCCGGCACATTGGCCCGACACCAAGGGAAATCCAGGAAATGCTCGATGTTTTGGGCATCGATAGCCTCGATGATTTGATTGACAAGACAATTCCGGCGGCGATTCGCATCCAGCAACCCCTGGAATTACTTGCTGCCAAAAGCGAGTACGCTGCTTTAGCTCAATTAAAAGAAATTGCGGCAAAAAATCAGGTATTTCGATCGTACATCGGCACTGGATATCACGACTGCATCACACCTCCGGTAATTGGGCGCAATATCCTAGAAAATCCTGGCTGGTATACAGCTTACACTCCCTATCAAGCTGAAATTGCCCAAGGGCGATTAGAAGCTTTGCTGAATTTCCAAACCATGATTATTGAGCTCACAGGTTTGGAAATTGCCAACGCTTCTTTGCTGGATGAAGGGACTGCGGCGGCGGAAGCGATGGCCGTAAGTTATGGTGTATCCAAGAATAAGGGAAAAGCGTTTTTTGTGGCTCAAGATTGCCATCCTCAAACCATTGAAGTTGTGCAAACTCGCGCTAAGCCCCTGGGAATTGATGTGATTGTGGGGGACCATCGAGACTTTAAGTGCGATCGTACAATCTTCGGTGCCCTGCTACAATACCCTGCAACAGACGGCGCAATTTACGACTACACAGATTTTATCGCATCAGCCCACGCAGTCGGTGCCTTAGTCACGGTGGCCGCGGACATTTTGAGCCTTTGCGTACTTACACCCCCAGGCGAATTCGGCGCTGACATAGCCGTAGGAAGCACTCAGCGCTTCGGAGTCCCCCTGGGATTCGGAGGGCCTCATGCAGCCTATTTTGCCACGCGAGAAGAGTTTAAACGCCAAGTTCCAGGGCGAATTGTTGGCGTTTCTAAGGATGCTAATGGCAAATCTGCTTTACGTTTGGCATTGCAAACTCGCGAACAGCATATCCGTCGCGAAAAAGCAACTAGCAATATTTGTACCGCTCAAGTTTTGCTAGCAGTGATGGCGGGTATGTATGCTGTTTATCACGGGCCCCAGGGACTCAAACAAATTGCGGAACAAGTACGCAGTTTAACTGCAATTTTAGCTTCCGGTTTGGAAGGCTTGGGATACAAAATTGGTGCTGCACCTTTCTTTGATACTCTGCGCGTCGAGTTGGGAGATAAGCCACTTGCTGAACTTTTAAAAGCGGCGGAAAATCACCAGATAAATCTCCGGGTGTTTGATGAAAAAACAGTGGGAATTAGTCTGGATGAAACTGTGACGGCGGCCGATGTTCAAGAGTTGTGGACAATTTTTGCACAGGATAAGGATTATATCGGGGCTGACGGCGAGAATGTTCTGAATATCTCCCTAGATGCAGGTGCTTTTACTTCATCTTTAATGTTACCTGCTTTTTGCGATCGCACCAGTAGCTATCTCACTCATCCTGTTTTTAACAGCTACCACTCGGAAACTGAACTTTTGCGCTATATGCACCGATTGGAAGCCAAGGATTTATCGCTGAATACCTCGATGATTCCCTTGGGTTCCTGTACGATGAAATTGAATGCAACTGCGGAAATGCTGCCGGTGAGTTGGCCAGAATTTAGCAAGATTCACCCCTTTGCACCAAGCCATCAAACTCGCGGCTATCAAATGATGTTCGTGCAACTCGAACAATGGCTGGCAGAAATCACCGGTTTTGCCGGAATTTCCTTGCAACCAAACGCTGGTTCCCAAGGGGAATATGCGGGTTTATTAGTAATTCGTCAATACCACGAACATCGAGGCGAATCTCACCGGAATATTTGTTTGATTCCCCAGTCAGCCCACGGGACAAATCCAGCTAGTGCGGTGATGGCGGGGATGAAAGTAGTTGCGGTTAATTGCGATTCTCAGGGAAATATTGATGTTTCTGATTTGCAGAAAAAAGCTGAAAAGCACAAAAATGAACTGGCTGCTTTGATGGTGACATATCCATCTACCCACGGCGTTTTTGAAGCAGAAATCAAAGAAATTTGCGAGATTGTCCATCAAGCCGGCGGACAGGTTTATATGGACGGGGCTAATATGAATGCTCAAGTTGGTTTGTGTCGTCCCGGTGATTTTGGTGCTGATGTTTGTCACTTGAATTTGCACAAAACTTTCTGCATTCCTCACGGTGGTGGCGGGCCTGGTATGGGGCCCATTGGGGTGATGTCTCATTTGGTGGAATTTTTGCCTTCTACTGATGCAGAATTAAGAGTTTACCCCCCGCAAAAGAGGGCGGGCACGGGGGCACCGCCCCTACAATC
>RDXH01000188.1 GCA_004292745.1 Oscillatoriales cyanobacterium
GTATGCAAGCCTAGTTGATGACAGCGATCGAATATTTCTCTGGTGAATTCTGGCTGCATCAATGGTTCGCCACCGCTGACTGTCACGCCGCCTTTCCGAAGGTAAGATTTACATTTTTTGATTTCATTCATCAGATAATCAACTGTCACTTCTTTACCATCATGGGCGTTGCGACAGTCAGGATTGTGACAATAGAGACAGCGCAGAGGACAGCCCTGAGTGAAGACAATAAACCTAATTCCTGGCCCGTCAACAGTACCAAAGGTTTCGATTGAATGAATGCGTCCAATTCCAGACATGAATTTCGCTTTTAGTGGGGTTGGAGCGGGTTTATAAGATGATTAGTCTGCGACACAGATGGTAGGCGGGGCAGGTTTATGAGATGGTTGGTTTTAGGCAATTATGGTTGGTAAACCTGCCCCTACAGAATTGACGTCTTTGCTATCTAGACACGTTCGTGGAAAGTCCGTTTAATCACATCTAATTGTTGTTCGCGAGTCAGCTTGATGAAGTTAACTGCATAGCCAGATACGCGAATCGTCAATTGAGGATAGTTTTCGGGATGTTCCATTGCATCTAGTAAGGTGGTGCGATCGAGGGCGTTAACATTAATATGATGACCGCCATCATGGAAATAGCCATCGAGTAAACCAACTAGATTATTAGTGCGATCGCTTTCGAGTCTTCCCAAGGCCGCGGGCAGAATTGAGAAGGTATTCGAGATACCATCTTGACAGTCACTGTAGGGCAATTTTGCCACAGAAGATAGCGAGGCGATCGCGCCGCAACAATCTCGTCCGTGCATGGGATTGGCACCGGGTGCAAAGGGTTCTCCCGCCTTGCGTCCATCGGGAGTGCTGCCTGTTTTTTTGCCGTAGACTACATTGGAAGTAATCGTCAGGACAGATTGAGTAGGTACTGCGCCACGATAGGTTTTGTGCTTGCGAATTTCGTTCATGAACCGTTGCACTATGTCGATCGCCATACTATCAACGCGATCGTCATTGTTCCCATACTGCGGATAATCGCCTTCAATCAGATAATCCACCGCCAAACCTTGCTCGTTCCTTTCTACTTTAACTTTGGCGTATTTAATCGCGGAGAGGGAGTCAGCCACCACCGACAAGCCGGCTATGCCACAAGCCATTGTACGGTAAACATCGCGATCGTGGAGTGCCATTTCGATCCGTTCGTAGCAATACTTGTCGTGCATATAGTGAATGACGTTCAGCGTATTGATGTAGGCTTTTGCTAGCCACGCCATCATTTGCTGCAACCGTTCATTTACCTCTTGGTAATCCAAATATTCGGCAGTAATTGGTGCAAATAGAGGCGCGATTTGGTCGCCAGATTTTTCATCTTTACCGCCATTTATAGCATAGAGCAAAGTTTTTGCCAGGTTCACCCTTGCGCCAAAAAACTGCATCTGTTTACCGATTCGCATCACTGATACACAACAGGCGATCGCATAATCATCGCCATAGGTAGGGCGCATCAAATCATCGTTTTCGTACTGAATCGAACTGGTGTCGCTGGAAATTTTAGCACAGAATTCTTTGAAGTTTTCTGGTAAATGTTCTGACCATAATACAGTCAGGTTTGGTTCTGGTGCTGGGCCGAGATTTGAGAGTGTGTGCAAGAATCGGTAACTGCTTTTTGTTACCAGTGTTCTACCGTCTGCACTCATGCCGCCGATCGCTTCTGTTACCCAAGTGGGATCGCCGGAAAACAGCGCATTATAGTCAGGAGTCCGCAAAAAGCGCACCATCCGCAGCTTCATTACAAAATGATCGATCAGTTCTTGCAAGTCAACTTCCGATCTCGATCCACTGCGTAAATCCCGCTCGAAATATACGTCTAAAAACGTGGATACTCGACCCAGGGACATCGCCGCCCCATTCTGCTCTTTGACAGCGCCTAGATAGCCAAAATACAGCCATTGCACAGCCTCTTGGGAGTTACCCGCCGGACGACCAATATCAAAGCCGTACTTCGCCCCCATTTCCTTCAGTTCAAACAAAGCCCGCACCTGTTCTGATAACTCTTCCCGCAGGCGAATTGTTTCCTCGTCCATCATGTCGAGTTCCAGGGATTCTTGCTGAGCTTTCTTGTCATCAATCAGGCGATCGACTCCATACAAAGCCACGCGCCGATAATCCCCAATAATCCGCCCGCGCCCGTAAGCATCGGGTAAACCTGTGATAATCCCAGAACGCCTCGCCATCCGCATTTCACGGGTATAGACATCGAACACGCCGTCATTATGGGTTTTGCGATATTTAGTAAAAACCTCTTCAGTTTGCGGATCGAGCTGATAGCCATAGGCTTCCAAACCAGCTTTGACCACGCGAATTCCGCCATAGGGCATGATAGCGCGTTTCAGAGGTTTATCTGTCTGCAAACCGACAATTTGTTCTAGTTCATGATTAATGTATCCAGCGTCATGGGCTATAATAGATGATGGTACTTTGGTATCAACATCCAATACACCCTTTTGACGTTCTAGTTTCATCAGTTCCAAAACTTCTTGCCAAAGCTTCTGAGTCCTTGCGGTTGGTGCTACTAGAAACTCGGCATTCCCTTCATAGGGTGTGTAATTCTTTTGAATAAAATCCCTGACATTGACTTCTTTTGTCCAACTCCCTTCTGTAAAGCCGTACCATTCTGCATACATAGCTTTAACCTCCTATTTAGGACTTTTTTTCAAGATGTCGCTCTTTCATCTTTTGTATCCATTATATATCTCTCCCATCATCTCCCATGGAAATGCTGTCAGGTTTTTACAAAAGTTAACTACTTGATGGTCCGATCGCACTTATCAAGTCCTGTCAACAGGTATATATAGCCTTTGGAGTGAAAGATGAGGTAAGAGCGAGAATTGGTAATTGGTAATTGGTAATTGGTAATTGGTAATTGGTAATTGGTAATTGCTAATTGCTAATTGGTAATTTGAAAACTCTGTAATTCCCGGCATTTATCTAAAGCCAACATATAAGCGGTTTGATAGTCGGTACCGCCTAACATCAAATCCCCGTAATATTCATAGGGTAGATCTCCATAAACTGGCAGTGGATCGTCGAGAGGGTAATCTTCCTTTGACTCTTCTAAAATTGCGGTCAATTTTTTGATACTGAGACTTTGGGCGGGAAAATAGTAAAGGTTTTCAGCGGTAACGCCCAGGTGCGGGAAGGTTGGGTCAACAATGCGATCGCCCAATTCCAGCCAGCCATATTCCAGAGGTTGGTCGGAGATGGCAGGTATCACCAAAAAGCCTTGAACATAGATTGCACCTTCGATGACTAAAGCTGCTCGATAAGCATTGTCAAAGCATTTTTCTGGCTGGCTTTTGATGCTGCTGGCAATTTCTTGGGAAAGCATCTCATCTAATATTTTTGTCATTGTCTGCTGATTAATTACCATTTTCCTGGCATTGTGTCCTTCAGTCTCAGTTCTTCTCGACTCATGAGAGCTTCGTAATAATCTGGTTTAATTTCTAGGGCAACTCCATAGGAACTAATGGCGTCTTGATTGCGGTGCAATTTTTGTAATACATCGCCTCGATGAGACCAAGCTTCCCAGTTATCTGGCTTGAGTTGAATTACCTTGTCAGTAGCTATAAGTGCTTCAGCATAGCGTGCCATTTTTGCTACTACAATGGAGCGGTGCATCCAGGCTTGATAGTTGTCAGGCCAGATGGTAATTGCTCGATCGTAGGCTACCAGGGCTGGTTCGTACTGCTGCAAATTTTCGAGAGCGTTGCCACGTTTTAACCAAGCTTCAAAATTGTCCGGCATGATTTGAATGACTTGGTTGTAGGAAGCGATGGCTTCTTGATAGCGCTCTAATTTTTCTAGGGCTGCCCCTTGTTGTAAACCAACTTTGGAGGAAATTTGTGCTTCCGAACTCATAGAAATTACTTTATCGTAACAGGCGATCGCCTCTTCGTACTGTTGTAATTGTTCGAGAGCTGCCCCTCGCAGGTTCCAAGCTTCTAGAAAATTGCTTTGAATTTGCAGGGCATTACTGTAAGCGATGATTGCATCTTTGTATCGTTCCAATCCGGCTAAAGCGATACCTCTACCTAGCCAAGCTTCGGGGAAATTGGGATTGATTTGAATTGCTTTATCAAAAGCTGCGATCGCCCCTTCATAATCTTCTGATTCTGACAGAGTTTGACCGCGACCGATCCAGACTTCTGGATAAAACTGATTAATTTGAATAGCCCGATCGAAACAAGCAATAGCCGCATCATGGTGCTGGTGTTTAAGGGCCATACCCTTATAAAACCAAGCTTCGTAATCGTTAGGTTGTAGTTGAATTACCCGATCGTAAGCTCTAACTGCTTCTGAGTATCGGTGAAGTTTTGCCGATGCTATGCCTCGATTGAACCAAGCCAGACAATTGGCTGGTTGTAATTCTAGGGCGCGATCGTAAGAAGTGACAGCTTCAGGATAACGCTCCGTTTTCATCAGAGCCAAGCCTCGGTTCAACCAAGCTTCCCAATGAGTTGGTACGAGCTTGAGGGCGCGCTCGTAAGCAGCCACGGCCTCAGAGTTCCGTTCGGCTTGCAACAGTACATTACCTTGACGAAACCACATTACGGGCAAATTGGGATGAATTTGTGTGGCTCTTTTGTAACTACTTGCTGCGACTTCCCACTGTTGCAATTCTTCCAGAGCTCGGCCGCGCTGATACCAAGCTTCGTGTTTTTCCGAATTAATTTCAATTGCTTTGTCAAAACCCGCGATCGCCTCGGAGTAATTTGGTAAGCTTAACAGTGCCGTACCGCGTAGCATCCATGCCCAATATTCTTCTGGTTTGAGAGCTATAGCTCGATCGCAACAGGCCACGGTTTGGAGATATTGCTCCAATTGCTTGTAAGCCTTACCCAAATTCAGCCATGCCCTAACCCAGTCTGGCTTAATTTGCAATGCTTTTCCGTAACAATCCACGGCTGCTTCATATCTTCCCGATGCGTACAATCTATTGCCCCGATCGTAATCAGGAAATGCTGCAAAAATCCTGAAAATTGGTGGTAGTAAGGTTCCTTGGGGGGTTAAAAATTTGTCATTGGAGGTTGGAGGGGGAGAAGTAGATAAGTCTGACATAGGCTTTGTACATAAAAATTTTGTTGAACAACCAGCAGGGCGGTCTTAATATTAACTTATGCTGTGCTTAACTCGCTGCTATAGTCAGATAAATTTAACATATTTTCAATCAAATTTTGTATGGTTTTTGTGCACGCAGTTTTAGATTTTACCGATGCTAATTGGGACTCGATCGCCTTTAGCTCCAATTATTGCTATCAAGGTCTTTGCGTTCAAAGCGGTGAGTTGCTGAGATTGCCTCGCACAGTTCAGTGTGAGGCGATCGCCCGTGGTTTGATGCAGCACCTTGGGGAGGACGAGTGTCATTCCCGCGAGGGCAAAATGTATGGAGTCTTGCTAGTTGAAACCCTCGGAGGGGAAAAAAAGGTACTCAAAGCATTTTCCGGGCTTTTGAATGGTTATAGCCACGTTCCCGGCTGGGTAACGCCCATTCCCGGACGCGATCGAGTGGCCTTGACAGAGGCCCGAACCTTGACTGAATTGGAGTCGATGAAACAGGAACTGATGCGGCTACAACAGCTTCCCCAGCGGCAGGAATATGACAGACTATTGCGAGAGTGGGAATTGGAATTACAGGCTTTGGGCGATCGGCACAAAATTTGCAAGCAGGAACGAGATCTAACACGGGATTTACTGTGCAGAACTCTGGTAGGAGAAACACTAGAAATAGCTCTCGAAGAACTGAATCAAGCAAGTCGATTAGAAGGAATTGAACGCCGGAAATTCAAGCAAAATCGGGACGATAAATTGCAGCAATTAAAACAATTAATTGAAGCCGCGGATCGGCGGATGACTGAACTGAAACAGCAGCGGAAAAAACAGTCTCGCGAACTGCAAATGCAGATGCACGAGGCTTATACTTTGGTGAATTTTTTGGGAAATTCGCGATCGCTCCAGCAATTGATACCCAGCGGTTCGATCCCGACTGGAACCGGCGATTGTTGTGCGCCAAAATTGCTCCACTACGCGGCTTTACACAATCTGAAACCCTTGGCAATGGCTGAGTTTTGGTGGGGGCCATCCTTGGGGGACAAAGTTCAGGGAGAGTTTTATGGTGCTTGTGGCGATCGGTGTCAGCCATTGATGGGGTTTTTGCTATCAGGACTAGCTCAAAATCGGAGTGTTTTTAATAATGTTAATAACTGCGATGCAGAACCTGTTGGTGACAGTGACAACTGCGAGCATCCCGATTGTGTAAGGGCGAAGCATGACCGCTGTAAATCTCTGGTTATCACTAATAAATTGTCTGCGGTCATGCTTCGCCCCTACGAATATATTTGCCAAACACAGATGCACCCTGACAACTTAACATCAAACCGACTGTCTCCCTTGTTTGTATTGAAGTCTAGATCCCCCCTAACCCCCCTTAAGAAGGGGGGGACAACAAATACTCTGAAAGTCCCCATGATTGACGAGGGGACAACAAATAATCTCAAAGTTCTCCTTAATGACGGGGGGACAACAAATAATCTCAAAGTTCTCCTTAATGACGGGGGGACAAGAAATACTCTGAAAGTCCCCATGATTGACGGGGGGACAAGAAATACTCTGAAAGTCCCCCTGATTGACGAGGGGACAACAAATAATCTCAAAGTCCCCCTTAATAACGGGGGGACAACAAATAATCTCAAAGTTCCCATGATTGACGGGGGGACAAGAAATAATCTCAAAGTTCCCATGATTGACGGGGGGACAAGAAATAATCTCAAAGTTCCCATGATTGACGGGGGGACAACAAACCTTAATGACGGGGGGACAACAAATAATCTCAAAGTCCCCCTTATTAAGGGGGATTTAGGGGGATCTAGACTCGACAAAAACCAACATTTATTTTCTGTCTTAAGTTCTCACGAATCAGAACACCCTGGTAAAGAGATGAAAGGAGGGCTTATAGCCCACCCCAAAAACAATAATTTTGATGGTGGAATAGGCATCTTGCCTGTTCCTGAACCGAGAAAAATGCTACCAATTATTTATGAGGATAAATGGTTAATAATTATCAATAAACCTGCCAATTTACTCTCAGTTCCTGGTCGTTACCTAGAAAATCAAGATAGTGTATTAAGTCGTTTCCGCAACTTGCTAGTCGATGGATTTAATTTGAATACCGTGCATCGTTTAGATTTCGATACATCGGGAATTTTGATATTAGCACGGGACCAAGAGACTTACAGAAAACTTAGTTTACAATTTGAAAAAAAACAAGTTAAAAAAGTTTATGAATCGATACTTTCCGGCGGGATAGATATAAAATTTGGGTCGATCGCCCTCCCACTGTGGGGGAATCCTGACAATCGACCGATTCAGGAAGTTAATTGGGAACGTGGAAAACCCAGTGTGACTGAGTTTCAGGTGATGGGAAGAGAAGGGAATTGCGATCGCATCGAATTTGTGCCACTAACGGGGCGCACCCACCAATTGAGAGTTCATGCAGCGGATGTGAGAGGATTGGGGATACCGATTTTGGGCGATCGACTTTACGGATGCAAAGCCAATGCAATCCGATTACACTTACACGCCAGGGAAATTTATTTTGAGCATCCGCAGTTGGGAAACAGGCTATACCTAAAGGCAGAAACACCATTTTAATTTAGCTCAAAATTACGCAATTTATGAATTATGTGCGATTATGTGATGTCCTTATCATTGCAATGGTTCGATTCAAGTTATGGTAAGAAACAAACGCGAATTTCCCTAATTCTTCAGTTGACAAACTAGCAAAACCATGAACATCCAAACCACATCCCCAGCCCTGCTCAGCTCCTTCAAACTTGGAGATTTACTCCTAAAAAACCGAGTAGTTCTTGCACCCTTGACTCGTAGCAGAGCCGGTGAAGCGCGGATGCCCAACGCCTTAATGGCAAAGTATTACGCTCAGCGGGCTGCTGCGGGTTTAATCATTACCGAAGCCACAGTGATTTCGACTCAAGGCATTGGCTGGCAAAATACGCCCGGAATATATTCCGACGAGCAACTTGAAGCATGGAAACAGATTGTAACTGCGGTGCACACTCACGAAACACCGATTTTTATGCAGCTTTGGCACTGCGGGCGAGCTTCCCACAGCAGTTTTCATGAAAATGGTGAATTACCCGTAGCCGCGTCTGCGATCGCCATAAATGGAGAAGGACTTCATACCCCTGTAGGCAAACAACCTTACGAAACTCCTCGCGCTTTAGAAACCCATGAAATTGGGCTGATTGTAGAAGACTATCGCAAGGCAGCAGAACGGGCAAAAAAAGCAGGTTTTGACGGTGTAGAAATTCACGCAGCTAACGGCTATCTAATAGACACATTTTTGCAAAGCAAAACCAATCACCGAACAGATGCCTATGGCGGTGGAATTGAAAACCGCTACCGTTTTCTGAAAGAAATTGTCGAAGCAATTATCACAGTATTTCCGGCACATAGAGTAGGAGTCAGACTTTCTCCCAACGGTATTTTCAATGACATGGGTTCTCCCGATTATCGTCCAAGTTTTCTGTACATTGCAGGGCAGTTAAATACCTACAACTTAGCTTATCTTCACCTGATGGATGGCTTAGCTTTTGGCTTTCATGAAATGGGAACACCGATGACGCTAGCAGAGTTTCGTGAGGTATTTGCAGGTACTCTGATTGGTAACTGCGGATATACCCAAGAACTGGCAGAAACCGCCATTAGTAGCGGAGTGGCGGACTTAATCGCCTTTGGTCGAGATTTCATCAGCAATCCCGACTTGGTAGAGCGTTTCACTCATGGCTGGCCGCTCAATCCCCCTGCTGAAATGAGCACCTGGTATTCTTTTGGTCCAGAAGGTTATGTGGACTTTCCTACCTATGAGGCATCTCAAGCGGCTTCCTAATCCAAGGACCAGATGGATGATATCGTTTCCGGCTGCATCGTCAGGTGATTTAACCGGACCTAGAACGCAGAGAACACAGAGGGAGATAAGAGAGATGAATACAGGACGATATTACCGGATTTGATATGAGTGCCAGTTGAGATCTAGAACGTTTCCCCATATCCTAAAACCATAGGGTACTAAAAAAATGAGAGCTCACAGCTCTCATTTTTGAGTGCCTAAAAATCATCAATCGCGATCGCAGCATTGTTAAGAAAATGGCACAAAATCACAAGTCAACAGTTATCATCACCGGTGCGTCCTCCGGTGTCGGTTTGTACGGTGCGAAAGCCCTTGCAGCAAAGGGATGGCACGTAGTCATGGCCTGTCGGGATGTGCGAAAAGCCGGAGATGCAGCCCAAGAGTTAGGAATACCCCAGGGTAGCTACTCCATCATGCAAATCGACTTAGGCGATTTAGATAGCGTGCGACGGTTTGCTAGGGAATTTAAGGCCAGTGGCAGGTCTTTGGACGCTTTGGTGTGTAACGCCGCCATCTATATGCCTTTAATTAAAGAACCCCTGCGTAGCCCAGAGGGATTTGAGTTGACGATGACTACCAATCACCTCGGTCATTTTCTCCTGTGCAACCTGATGATGGAGAATATGAAGCCTTCCTACTATACGGATGCGAGGATGGTGATTTTAGGAACCGTGACGCATAATCCAGACGAGTTGGGTGGAAAGATTCCGCCGCGCCCGGATTTGGGCAAATTTGAGGGCTTTGAAGCCGGTTTTAAAGACCCAGTTTCGATGGTTGATGGCAAAAAATTTGAACCAGTCAAAGCTTACAAAGACAGCAAAGTTTGCAACGTGCTGACAATGCGCGAATTGCACCGGCGCTTTCACGAATCCACTGGGATTACCTTCACGTCGCTGTATCCGGGATGTGTGGCCGATACGCCCCTGTTCCGCAATCACTACCCCTTGTTTCAGAAACTTTTCCCCTTGTTCCAAAAAAACATCACCGGAGGTTATGTTTCCCAGGAGTTAGCAGGGGAAAGACTAGCAATGGTAGTTGCCGATCCGGAATATAAGCAATCCGGCGCGTATTGGAGTTGGGGGAACCGTCAGAAAAAAGACGGCGCATCTTTTGTCCAGAAGGTTTCTCCCCAGGCTAGGGATGACGAAAAAGGCGATCGGATGTGGGATTTGAGCGCTAAATTAGTTGGATTGGCCCAGTAGTCAAATGAAGTAAGATTAAATGAACCGCGAAGACGCTAAGGACGCGAAGGAAGAACCCCGCCTGGTACCCCAATGGGGGAAAGAAAAAGTCTATCTTCTTCCTTTCTTCCTTCGCGCTCTTCGCGCCTTCGCGGTTTAATTTCATTATTCAATTATATAAATAATATGACTTACCGCTCCAACAAACTACTTATATTTATAGTCATTTATGCATTTTTATTGTTAGGAATGCCAGCCAAAGCAACTGCGAGTAAAGTTGAAAATTCCCTCTCAAATATTGATAATTTAGAAATCCCCAACCCCCAAAACTTACCCACAGAAATCGATCGCCCTTCCCAACTGAGCCAACTCCCCAACCCAATTCAACCCAGAGAACCCGAATTACCAACTCCTCAACCACCACAACCCCCACCGCCATCTCCCCTCCAACCTGCTACACCAACACCCGTTGAGGGCGAAGTGAGACCAGATATACCGGGTACAATTAGAGTCGATCGCTTTGAATTTGAGGGCAACACAGCCTTTAGCGATCGGGAACTGGCAGAACTCACTAAACCCTTCGTGGGTAGGGAAATCACCTTCGCCGAACTGATCGCAGTGGAAGCAGCGGTAACTCAAAAATACTTAGCAGCCGGATATCTCAATTCCGGTGCGGTAATCCCCGCCAACCAAACCTTTCCCAGATATGGCGCAGTGGTTAAAATACAGATTGTCGAAGGCGGAGTCGAAGAAATTGCAATTACTGGCAACCGTCGGCTAAAGTCAAGTTATCTGCGATCGCGCCTAGCCATCGCTACCGGGAGGCCGCTCAATCGCGATCGACTGCTGTCGGCCTTGCAAATGCTGCAACTAGACCCCTTAATTGCCAATATTTCCGCCGAATTGCAAGCCGGAAGCCGCCCGGAAAAAAGTCGCTTAGAAGTCCGAGTCAAAGAAGCAGATAGCTTTAGTGGGGAAGTCTTTGCAGACAACAATCGATCGCCAAGCGTCGGCAGTTTTCGGCGTGGAGTGGAAATCAATCAAGCCAATTTGCTCGGTTTGGGCGATCGGCTGGAGGTATCCTACGCTAACACTGATGGTAGCAATGAATTCAACGGCAGCTATACAGTTCCAGTCAATCCCCGTAACGGCACAATTCGGTTGGCGGTGGGTGCTGCTAGCACGAATATCATTGAGGAACCTTTTGATGCTGCTGGGATTGAGGGAAAGTCGCGTACTTACGAATTAACTTACCGCCAACCGATTCTGGAAAAACCCGATCGCAACTTGGCTGTGGGAGTAACATTATCGCGGCAAGAAAGCAATACATTCTTGCAGGGTGAAAGATTTCCGCTGTCGCAGGGTGCAAACGATCGCGGCCAAACCCGTGTTTCTGCTGTGCGCTTTTTTCAAGAATACGTGCAACGTAGTTCCAATCAAGTGTTTGCAGCGCGATCGCAATTCTCCGTTGGTACTAATTTGTTGGGCGCTACTGTCAATGATAGCGGGCCCGATAGTCGCTTTCTGGCGTGGCGCGGACAAGCCCAATACGTGCGGCTGCTAGCACCAGAAACCTTGCTGATTGTACGTTCTGACATTCAATTAGCCGATCGCTCTTTGCTTTCTCTCGAACAAATCGGGATCGGTGGCGTGCAGAGTGTACGCGGATATCGCCAAGATTTGCTGTTGACTGATAGCGGTGCGATCGCAAGTGCGGAAGTGCGTATCCCGGTGTGGCGCGTACCGCAAGTTAAAGGATTGTTGCAGGTGGCTCCGTTTATCGATTTGGGAGTAGGCTGGAACCATTCTGGCGAAAAAGCGAATGCTGACTCTGACAAGCTTCTGGGTGCTGGTGTGGGGTTGTTGTGGCAAATGGGCGATCGGTTTAATGCGCGCCTAGATTATGGTATTCCGTTGATTAATGCGCGATCCTCTTCGAGGGCTTCGCTAACGGGCGATCGAACTTTCCAGGAAAAAGGCATCTACTTTAGAATCAATTATTTTCCGTTTTAAATTGTAGGTTGGGTTACAAAATTGATAAGTAATACCAATTCTTTATGAAGCTGCACAGAATGGGAACCCCTATTTATTTCATTGCAGTTTCCCACCAAATCAGCAAAGGATGATTTCGAGGAGGTTGATATCTCGCTTTAACTCGAATTGCACTCAATGCGGCTTTTAATTTTACTGAGTCAATATTTGATTTTTCCGACCAATGTTCAATGACTTCCAGTGTTGATACAATTTGGATGTGAGGAGCCTCTTTTCTTAGAAAGGCGATCGCTCTCTTATCATCAGTTGCAACTGCCCATTCGCGGTGAAAGGCGATCGCAAATGTTGCAGATTCTCCTTCATCCCTCATTTGAGCAGTATAGTTGATGAAAGTTTCTGCCTCTGCTTCCGATTCAAAATCTACGATCGATATTAAACCTTCTTGAACCGCCTGGTCAAAATAAATTGCACCTTCACTCTCCTCATTCTCAATCCGCTGAAGCGTCTTTAATTCTTGCGATCTAACAACTTCAGTAACTACAATTTGAGCGGGAATAGCTTGCAATATTTCTAGAAATTTTCCTGAAGCATAGAAATTTAGAATACAGCAGGCATCTAGGACAATATGGGATTGTTGAATATTCATCGTTAATTACCCAATTATCCTACGCCTGACAAAGGTCTAAATCAGCAACTTCTTCGATTATTCCGCTTGAATGTGCGCTTAATGATTCTGCAATCCGTCGAGCCTCCAGGCGATCGACACCAAGAAAATCAGCAAAGTGTCCTTCGGTAATTAACCCTCGATCTAGTGCTTCTATCGCTAAATGCTGATAGTGAATAGGAGCCATATCAATGCGCTCCGTGATAGGTTCTAAGCCCATTTCCTGTTGAACTGTTCGGACTTTTAATCCTCGATCGCGCAGACGTTCCCAAGTTCCAGATGGTAACAATTTAATTGCTTCTAATCGATAGATGAGAGCTTGAATAGACACTCCATAATGGTGAGCTAAAGTGAATAAATTTGTTGCAGTAAACTTGCCATGAGATCGGTGCATATCGTTAAATCGCTTGAGTAAATCACTTGTCGGCATTAGGAAATAATTAGGGAAAGTGTCTGCTAGTCTCTCGCTCTCTGGTTTCCTTTTATACTGATCGTCAAAATCAACTATGGGCTTCCGTCGATGAGCGAGAAAATGCAGGTAATCATGTGCTAATGACCAGCGTTTTCTCTCTTCAGGATGTCCAGCATTGATGGCGATGCAGCCACCCATTTGTTCGTTGTAGCTATAGATTCCTGAGTATTTAGGCGGCATCTCTATATAAAAAATTCGTAATCCGACACTCTGTTCTAAAATATCTCGCAGACATGGAATAGGTGCATCACCAAGCCCAAGCCGTTGACGTTCTGAGATGGCAATACTTTCCGCTGCCGCCTCAAGTGGCATATTATCGATCTTGTACTCTTGTGGATAATTTCGAGGTAAGGGTGCATCCATCATCGCTTCGAGATCTAGATAGTTTTGGCACAGTTCCTCTAAGCGCAAAATAGTGGGTTTAATCCGTGCTGCTTCAGCTTCATTCTGCCCAAATGCCGAGCGATATTGAACCTCAAAAGGTTCTGTAACAGCACGAGGCTGAACGAAATCGCCGATGGCTTTTCCATAAGCACGGGCGAGTTTAATCAGTTCCGTTGCTTTGATCCGGCGTTCTCCTTTCTCAATTGCAACAATAGTTGTTCTTGCGGTATCAATAATTTGGGCTGCTTGAGCTTGAGTCATGTCACAGCTTTTGCGGGCTTGTTGAAGGAGTTCCCCCAATCTCGCTAGATCGATGTTGTCTAATATATTACTAGCCATTACAGTGTTCCTTAATCTTATTAAGCGATCGAATATAGCCTTTCTCAAAAAAGTGAGGTATGCCAGATTCTATGTACATCAAGGTTTGTGACCTTTGATATATACCTCATCTATCTAAGAGCCGCTATAGTTTCGATCTAACGACTCACTGTCCCTATTCTTAATGAGGTTGACTGATAGTTGAGATTTTACATCATCCCACTCAGCGACATACTTTTGATAAAGTCTAATTAACTTGCTCTGCATATCAAGAGTGGTCAACTTTTCTACGACTGAACATCGATCGACAATATCATCTAGTCTAGGAAATTTACGAGTTAACGCTTCCCACTGAATCTCATGTGGATTAGGTCGATTGAGTAAGCATCGTAGCGTCTCAACTTGTGCGAGCATATGTCGTAAACTCTCACTTGGATCTTTCACTGGTGAATAATTTCCATGTAATATTAGATATCGAGTCTTATCCTCTATTTTAGCAGCACTAAGAGCTTGTCGTCGTAAAAGGCAAGAGGAGCAATATCCACACTGACTGATATTATGTCTGTGGGGACTGTCGCATGACTTTGTTTGCGAAGATAGTCTACCTGTCAGGTCTTCTGCTAATATCTGACACATTTCAGATTTAGTTGAGAATAGGAATGGATTCCAGACCCGAAATGCCTCTCCTAGAAGCCCTGAGATCAGATCGCTCACTTTCAGCAAAGTCAATGGATGAACCGATCTGGTGTGATCTAATCCCAACGCAGATTCGCGATATGGAAGATTAATTGCACCAGTTCCATTTTCATAAAAGCAAAGCTCTTGCCGCCCCATTAAAGATGCACAGGCAGCACCCAGCATCGCAAATACAACACCTCTTGCGCGGGTAATTTTGTTTTTTCTAACTCCATTGCTATCAAATAAGCCAATTGGAACTCGGTATAAAGTACAACGATTTGGAAAAATAGACCGAATTTGTTTTTCTGTATCTTCCTGTAGCTTGTGAACGTTAACATTACCTCCAGTGCCAAAAAGTAAGAATGACTTTTCTGGATGCGTTCGCAAACGTTGATAGAGACCAGCAAAGGCATCAAGACCACCACTCCACATGGCAACTTCACAATCCTGAGATGCTACTGGCAAAGATGGTTGCCGAACCACGGAACGTTCTGAATCCGATCTCTTTGGGAAGTCAAACAACCATAGACTTCCAGTAGCCCATTCAAGCAAATTTTCTAGCTGAGATCGAAATAATTCAGTATTCATTATTTCAGGATGACGGACTGGTAGTTTTACATAAATGCGACTTTGATCTTGGCGTAGATTTTGAAATGCAAGACGATCTGCGGAATGGATTGCAACAGCCAGATCGATTAGATCGGCAACTACAGATGGAAACTCTTGCTTGACTCGATAGTTAAATTCTTTATCTTCTATCGTAATTCCAATAGAACTCTCCTTTTTAGTAGCATGATCTGTAAACTGAATACACCCACTACTATTTACCCCAGAGCCAAAATCTAGCGTGTAATCACTATCGTGGGCATGAAATTCCTTCTTCATTGTTAGCATAGGTCTTCATCCATATCTACTGGATTTACTTGACGGCGTGGTGGTAGTCGTAATACCAATTTAATATGAAGCTGCATAGAATAAAGCTTCCAAAATGAAAGTGTAAGAAGATAGCGAACTGATTTGTTCAGGCGTAATTTGTTGCAGA
>RDXH01000189.1 GCA_004292745.1 Oscillatoriales cyanobacterium
GTTGCTAACTTCAAGGAAACGCAACTGGCAAACATCAAACCAGGTCAAAAAGTAGAAATCAAATTAGATGCTTTTGGTAGCCGTAAATTTGAGGGTAGAGTGGATAGTTTTTCCCCTGCTTCTGGCGCTCAATTTTCTCTATTACCTCCCGATAATGCTACGGGTAATTTCACTAAAGTTGTGCAACGGATTCCTGTAAAAGTGGTATTTGATGCTGAAAGTGTTAAAGGCTATGAATCACGGATTGCACCGGGGATGTCTGCTACGGTAAATGTTGAACTGAAATAAGGGAATGCGCGATCTGAGGAACCCATACCCGGCGATTGAAATCGCGTCTACAAAAACAAAGTCCGCCTGCGCGGACTGAAGAAATTGTCCTCTCAGATAAATCGGCGATTTCAATCGCCGAGTCATTCTAAAATAGATTGTTTTCCCAGCCAATCGCAGAAGCTGGGATGATACAAACCATAGCAGATTTCTCCTCTAATTTTTTGCAAATCTAAAAATTAAATCCAATTATCTAATACTTTCTCAACATCGTATTCATCCTCATCAATAATTGCGGATATCGCACTTACAGACAAACCTGCTGTTGACTCTACCAAAACATTCAACACAGACAACTCAATTGTTGTAGTCTGGGTGACTTAATACTTCTGCATTATTCATCAAATTGAAATCCTAAATGATATCACCCTGGTTAAAATGAGCATATTTTTCATCTCTTAAATCTCACTCTTTTACCGGAACTCCCGGAGATACGGACAGCCGCTTTTTGTTGAGGTTATAGGGTCGCCTTGTCAGCAGGAAATATACATTGTTGGGCAGAGTTGTCGGTAAATGTAAAATATTTTCTCCCGGTTCTTGTTCGACTTCATCCAGTCCGACAGGGGTTGAAACCCCTGTCTCATAGCGAAAGTCGTCGGTCGCCGACTAAAGATTAGTATTTTAGTCGGTTGAAACCGACTTTTGCTATTAGCCAGGGAATTAATTCCCTGGCGGATTTTTGGGTAATGAAACAGCCCTGGGTTTCCGAACCCCCACGCACTCAAACAAAAGAAACCGGGTTTTTTCCCGAATCTGTCGGCTACAACGAAAAATTTTCGCAAAAACCCGGTTTCTGAGCCCCATGCGTAAATCATAATTTAATTACTTGTTTCTGACTAGGGCAGATAGGTTTTAATCTCCTGCCCTATCTGCCCCAAAATTTAGGGCATAACACAAATTAAAACTCGCCCTATCTGCCATTGAGTCTCGCTGTTTGCTTCGATAAAGTAGTTGTAGAAACAAAAAAGTTCTGCCTATTTAAGAGAGGAAACAACTATGAATTTTAACTGATCCGGCAAATCGCACCCTGATGAAGATTATAGCGACATCACAGAAGAAATACTAGAACAATGGCTGCGACAAGTTCGCCAAAGCTACAATCTCGCCCTTACCGTCATCGGTACATCGGCAATTCTTGCTTTCGTAGGTGTGGGACTTGTTTATGGTAATAAAGTTCGGGAAGGTGCTATCACTACTGCCGCAGGAGGAGTAACAAAAAGGAATTACGGAAAATGATTCCTCGTCCCCAGGCTCTGCCTCCTGTGAAGCTGCGATAAGCGAGGCAGAGCCTCTAGATATCGGTTCCCCGGCAGAGCCGGGGAACCAGTGAAACCAGTGAATTGTAGGGACACGGCACTGCCGTGTCCTCTAATTTTTTAGCCGCCCCAAACTTTCTTTAAAACATCTTCAGGAGAGATGTCCGCCATCTTCCCAGTAGGAGATTTAATCCCCAAAAAGCGATCGCTCTTTGGCAGCAATTTTGCCGGATCGGTGGGACCGAACAAAGCTATTGTATAAGTTTGAACCGCTACAGCTAAGTGCATTGGCGCACTATCTGTACACATCATCAAATTAGCCGCAGCAATCATCGCGGCTAATTTGCCAACATCATCGGGTGATGTCACTTTCACCAGGGGACACAACTTGATTAGTTTGGCCACAAAACCAGCATCTTCTGGCCCTTGAACCACCACAACTGGTAAATTGGGCTGTCGCTTTTGACAATCTTCTATTATTTGCTTCCAATTGTCGATCGGGTAAATTTTGTCAATACCTTTAGACACAGCTAACTGACTAGAACCGCCGTGAATTAAAATGTAACCACTTTCTTTAATTCCCAACTTTTGCTGTTGCGCTTCCGCCCACTGAATGTCCTGTTTTGGTACATTGATTGCGATCGCAGGGCACGGATTTTTAATGTTGAATCCTTGCAGCAAATCGTGGTACATTGAAGCTGCGTACTGTTGTGTTTTCAGCGGTACGGGATTGGTGAGAAATAAACTATTGTTGCTTCCGGCATAGCCAACTCTCTTGGGAATGCCAGTCAGCCACAGCAAAAGTCCTACACTCCACCGCTGACCGAGGGAAATTACTGCTTCGTATTCGCGATCGCGAATTACACCCAGTAAATTGCCCCAATCCGCCATCGCATTCCGGTCTTTGAAATTGTAAGTCAAGACTTCTTTGACAGACTTGCAGACTCGGTAAGCACTTTTTGCCCTCGGTTCCACCATGACATCGATTTGAGCATCGGGATAAGAATGCTTGAGGTCATCAAGAGTGGGGAAAAATAAAATTTGGTCGCCAATTCCGCCAGGGACAAGTGCTAGTATTCGCATCATAAACTATCGGACTATTATTTATACAAAGTAGCTCTCAGCGATCGGCTTTCAGCTATCAGCTTATAGTATTTCTAGACCTTAAAAGCTACGGGCTGACAACTAAACAACTGATTGAAGAGTACAGGACGCTCTTATTATATATATGTAGTTGGGTTAAAAACGGTTAGTAAATGCACTTATTAATTCCTGCAGCGGGTTCGGGGCGACGGATGGGTAGTCAGCGGAACAAACTGCTGCTGACTTTGCTGGAAAAACCTTTGTTGAGTTGGACTTTGGCGGCGGCTGAGGCTTCGGGGCACATTACCTGGATTGGTATTATGGGCCAGCCTGATGATTTTCCCGATTTTGAAGCAATTGTGAGCGATTTATCTTTGACTAAGCCTGTGAAACTGATTCAAGGTGGTGCCACCAGGCAAGAGTCAGTTTACAACGGTTTGCAGAGTTTGCCACCAGAGAGCGATCGAGTGTTGATACACGATGGGGCCCGATGTTTGGCAACTGCTGAATTGTTCGATCGCTCCGCCGAGGCACTTTTGACCTGTCCCGGCTTGATTGTTGCCATCCCGGTCAAGGATACGATTAAGGTGGTGGATGAGCGTCGAATTGTGCGAGACACACCGGAAAGGAGCAATTTGTGGGCGGCCCAGACTCCCCAAGGATTTGAAGTCCAATTATTGAAAAAGTGTCACGAAGAAGGGCGAGAAAAAGGTTGGGAAGTTACCGATGATGCGGCTTTGTTTGAAAAATGCGGTTTACCAGTACAAATTGTCGAGGGAGAAGAGACGAATTTGAAAGTAACAACTCCCGTTGATTTAGCACTAGCTGAATTTATTTTGCGGCAGAGAACACTGACAGTTGACAGGTGACAGTTGGCAGTTGGCAGTTGGTAGTTGGCAGTTATTACCAATTACCAATTACCAATTACCAATTACCAAATCTAAAACCGATAGTGTTATCCTATAAATATCATAGCTGGAAATAAACATATGATTTCTGTTGCGCCGATCGCACCACCGTTACTCCTAGGCGAAAAGCGAGTGGTGTTTAGAGATATTAGTTGGGAGGGTTATCAACAACTGCTCAAGATTTTTGGCGATAGACGAGCGGCTAGATTGATATTCGATCGAGGGACTTTAGAAATTACCATGCCTTTAGAACAACACGAATTCTCCAGATGCTTAATCGAACGACTGATTATTATTTTGGCTGTAGAACTAAGTTGGAAGATTAAAACAATGGGTTCAACAACCTTAGATCGATCGGACCTAGAACGCGGTGCAGAACCAGACAATGCCTATTATATCCAAAATCAGCCCCTCGTAGCCGGTCGTACCGTAGATTTAGCGACAGATCCAGCACCCGATTTAGTAGTAGAAGTAGATATCACCCATACTGATATTAATAAACTAGCTCTCTATGCTAGTATGGGAGTACCGGAGTTTTGGAGATACAATGGTAGAGAATGGCGGATTTATCAGCTAGAAAACTCTGAGTATTTAGAAGTATCTGTCAGCCCCACTTTTCCGATTCTCCCCAAAGAAAAGCTCTACGAATTTTTGGCCGCAGCGCAGCTAGATGAGGTAGAAGCAGAGGTGAATTTCCGCAACTGGGTAAAAGAGATGACTAAATCTAACCAGTTAAATAACCAATAACCCATAACCAATAATCAATTCAAGAAGGATTAATCGGAAATTCGCCCCCACTGTCAATCTCTGCCACACTTGTAACTAAATCCAAAAACGCAAACACGGCTGGAATTAACAGCCCCTCCCTTAAAATAGCCACTCCAATTACTCTCTGAAAATCCGCCGGGAAACTACAAATTTTCACCTCAGCAGGTATGGGTTCCGCCGCCAAACGGGGTAGAATTGCTGCACCCAAACCTTGTAGTACCATACTGACAATAGTTGAATCTTCGGTGAGTTCGTAAGCGATATTTAGGGGACAATGGGAAGTTGCTAAATACTTACGAAGTGGTATGGAACAAGCTGTTTCTGGTGGCTGCAAAATCAGCGGGTAATTCGCTAATTCTTCCCAGGTAATCTTAGCATTTTTACATGGGGCAGTGGGTGGGAGTAAAACCAGATAGTTGTCCCGCAAGATTTCTCTTGTTTCAAATTCATCGGAGATGGGAAGAGAAACAAAGCCGATGTCTGCTTTGCCCGATCGCAAAGCTTCTTCCACAGCTTGGGTATAATAGACTTCGGTGATGTTAACGACAATTTTGGGAAAGCGATCGCGAAATTTAGCAATAATACGCGGTAGGATATGAGTGGCAACACTGCGAAAAGTAACTATCCGTACCTGACCACCCTGTAAACCTTTTTCTAAATCCGCTTCTTTGAGGATGTGCTCTAGCGATCGCACAATTTGACGCCCGTGAATCAGTATCCTTTCTCCCACCGGTGTCAGTTGAGCACCATGTCGCCCCCGATGAAATAACTGCACTCCCAATTCGGTTTCTAAAGTGGCGATGGCGTGGCTGACTGCTGACTGGGAAAGTTCCAATTGCAAAGCTGCTTCGCTAAAGTTTGCACAGTTTGCTACTGCTATTAAAGCCTGAATTTGAGAGAGTTTCATCCGCCGCGTATTAATTTCTTTCATATAACCAATAACTGATATGTCTAAATGTATTCTGGAATTTCATGAGACTTTTTACTCCTACCCCTGTAGTTCGCAAGCGACAATTCAGGGCTTAAACCTCAAAGTACCAGCCGGGAAACGTTGCGGGCTAATCGGTCAAAATGGGTGTGGCAAAACTACATTTTTTCTATTAGCGAATGGCTTGTATCAACCGCAGCGGGGAATCATTTGCTGGGAAGGTGAACCCTGCCGCTACGATCGCAAATATTTGATGCAATTGCGCCAACAAATCGGGCTGGTATTTCAAAATCCTGAACATCAATTAGTTGCTTCGACAGTGGAAGAGGATATCTCCTACGGGTTGTACAATTTGGGTTTGGCCCAACGGGATATTGCTAGAATGGTTCAGGAGGCGATCGAGCAATTTGATTTAACTGAATTAGCTACTCAACCAATTCACAATCTAAGTTTAGGACAAAAAAAGCGCGTGTCGATCGCTGATATCATGGTTCTCAAACCCAAATTGCTGCTATTAGATGAACCTACAGCCTATCTCGATCCGCGCCACACGGGACAACTGATCGGTTTACTCCAAGAAATTCACGCCAGTGGTACTACAATTCTCTTAGCAAGTCACGATCTAGATTTCATTTATCGCTGGGCTGATTGGGTATTTGTGATGGATGGGGGACAACTGGTTTTAGAAGGAACACCGGAGAGCGTTTTTGCTCAACGGGAGGTTTTGGAGAAATTGCAGCTTGGTGTACCGCTAGCCATGGAGTTGATGGAGCAAATGAGGGCGATGGTTGAGAAAGATGATACCTCACAAATGCACACTTTTGAGCAATGGCAACAACAAATTTTACAAAAGCGGCGACTTTAGTTATTGGTTGTGGGTTCGGGGTTATTGATTATTGGTTCCCGAAATAGATGTTAGGTGTGATTTTTATCACTCAAAAACCACTGTTTTACTCCCAATTATATGCTTATAAATAAAGTTGGCAAATGTGGCTACTAAACCGCATCTATCTGGACAAGCAATCGGGAGAGTTGCTGTAGGAAGTGTCATAGAACGTCAAAGTCCTGTAGATTAGTTTGGCTCACGTTTTGGTCAACTCTCAAACAGATTAATCTGTTACTGTGTCGGAGACTTCACCTTCGCAAATGGTGAGTTGGGAAGGCTGACATCGTTTGATGATTATACTAACTCTTTTTGCTCCTTCGCTTTCTAAGTCTTCGATATAGCCTGGAGTATGGATTAAGGCTTCTTTATCGCTGTCAAAGGGACCAAAATAGTAGGTGCAGCGGGGAAAGTTGGTAATAATTTCTACCCACCATTTTTCTTGTCGTTGACTGTGGGTGGGCTGGGCAAGGAGAGACAAGACTACAACGCATATACAGAATAAATAAAATCCGAGCATTGTTCTTATTCGGGTAGATTTATGTATTATTTCAATTTATCAAGGTAATTTGCGCGATCGAATCAACCTCTGTGCTGATTTTGAGTCAATTGAATCACGCACCCGCCCCACTTTGCGTGTAATCTCCAATCCGGTAGCATCTGAATTATTCATCCCTCTACTCTCTCCCTCTGTGTCCTCTGTGTTCTAGTAAGGTTAAATCATTCCAATGCAACGGTCAACGATATAATCTCAAATCTAAAGCAAAACCCGCCTGTGCGGGTTGTTTGCTTGTTGAATAATTGTCTTTTGCCAAAGCCGGTTACTAGGTAGAACTCAGAAGGCTGAAGCTTAGGACTTACCTTTGGGGAAATGGTCAATCCCAGCCCAACCATAAAAAACCAGTTCGTTGTTTTGGACTCGACACCTGTCTACTCGCAGTTGAGTGCCTTCGAGAGCAAATTTGTCTAAATCTAGCAAGTTGTTGACGTGGGCAATTATCGCTTTGGCCAAGTTAACTGCTTGCTCGTCACCGCCGTAAGTAACGCTGACAAATTGGATTTTGCGCCGTTCCTCTACTTGCAGTTGAGCAGTAATATCTATCTTGACTGGTTCGCCAGAATCGCCTACGGTAATTTCGGACTGAAGCCGAATGGATTTATCTGCACCGAAGCTGACTTCGGTGTTTTGAAAATGGAGAGATTGGTCTTGATAATTCAGCCGTTGCAGTTTTTCAACTACAAAAGGCGTATTGAATGAGGTGGTTAAGTCTGATTGGCTCAAAACTACTCGCATATTTGCCTGGGTAGGCTGTCGTAATTTAACTTGACCTGCAAAAATCGCTCCAAAATCAATGGAGAGTGCTTGCAAGTAGAGTTCCATTACTTCGATGCGAAGACCGTTGTACATTAACATTCCTTTGCCAATGAAGTCGAAACCGTCGATGCTTCCCTGCAAGAGTTTGGCTACAGGTTCGACTCGGATATTGGCTTGGGCCTGTTCCGAACGTTTGAATAAGGCCGCAATCGCAGCTCCTGCTACTTTGCTGACAAGGCGATCGCCACTTTGACCTTGAAAGGATGTACCGCTAAACAAAGCTGCTACCATTTATTCGTTTGCTCATCTACATTGGCTATTATAACCCCCTATTAAGAAATGTTAAAATAGCTTGTGCTTATGTACATTATAAGAATGAATTGTTTTTTGGCTGGGTCTGGAAAATAAAACTTCGAGTACGCCAGCGTGTAGGACATTCTAGAATTTTACAGGCTCAGGGGGGTGCCTTGGAGACAGGCTCGATCGAGTAATGCTCCATCCCAGACTGTGTGTTCGATCGCAGCACAGAGCAAATTAGCACCTGTGAGATTAGCGCCACGCATGACGGCTCCATTCAGGATAGCTTCTTCCAAGTCCGCATCGGACAAATCTGCGCCGGACAAATTGGCATGACTCAAATCTGCGTGGTGCAAAATTGCCCTCGCCAAATTCACAGCCCGCAAATCGGCGCCACGAAAATCGACACCGCTCAAATCCAAATTCCCGATTATCGCCCCAGCCAAAAAAGCTCCCCCAAAACTGGCGTCACCAACTTGAGCATTCCCAAAGTAGACCCCACGCAAGTCAGCATTCCGAAAATCTGCTCCACGCAAGTCAGCGCCGCTCAAATCAGCGCCTCGCAGGTTTGCCCGCAAGATGGCACGCTGCAAATTCGCACCAGCAAGATTAGCTCCACTCAAGTTAGTTTGAGACAAATCGGCATCGGCGAGTTCGGCTCCCGATAAGTCAGCGCCAGCTAAATGATAGCCAGACAGCATTTTAATTTTGCCTTGGCAAATGGCTTCTATGTTAGTCATTAGTTATTGGTCATTGGTTATTGGTTGTTGGTTATTGGTCATGGATTATTGGCGGTGCCGTGCCCTTCGACTCCGCTGACTTAATCGCGAAGTCGAAAGGTTATTGGTTATTGGTTCGCCAATTTAAGTTGAAGTTACCGAGGGAGTGCGATCGCCCACATCCTCCAACCAGACATTAGGTAGTTGACTAGGACGACTTGGTAATTCCATCAAACCCATTTCTGCCAACCTGACGACGTTGCCGAGGGTATCTACTAAGGCTGGATCGAAACGACTGCCACTAATTTCCCGGCACTTTTCCCAAGCTGCTGTCAAACCCAAAGCTGGACGATCGCCCCGCCCTTGAGTCCACTCTTGAAAACACGCAACCAAGCCCAAAATCCGGGATGCGATCGGTATTTCTTCCCCTCGCAAACCGTCTGGCCTACCGCTACCGTCCCAGTGTTCCAGTTTATGCTTGACAATTTCGGCTACGGGTGATAGTTCCGGCATGGCTTGCAACAGTTGGGAACCGATGAAACTGCGATCGCGCCAAAATGTTAGAGTCTGTTGGTCAAAGCGATCGGGAGTTTGAGTAAACACCTCATTGGGGGCGGAAACTAACCCGACTCGAAACAGCAATCCCGCCAACCGCAACCGCCGCAACTGCAAAGCTGGCAAATCGAGAAGTTGACCCAAAGTTTCCGACAATGCCGCCACTTGCAAAGACGCGGTGGGATTTGCGGTATCGCGTTCATCCACGCGCTGGGCCATCCGCAGAAAAGCTTGAAGTTTATTGGCGTTCAAGTTGCGACTCACGCGCAGGGCTTGACCTTCCAATTCCCATAAGTCACGGGTTTGGCGGTTAATAGCCACCATTTGCTGCTGAGAACTTTGCAAGTAAGTCACGATCCGCGACACTACCCCGCTAATGTCTGCTAGGGGCGGGCCTACGGTGGTGAGGATTTCTCCGTAAAGTTGCAGCAGTTGGTCTGCCAAAGCCTTATCGTAATGTCGTGTTTGTTCTATAAAAATTTTTGCAGCCTCCGACACCAAAGATTGGTCAAAGGACCACAAGCCGTAGAATTTTCTTTCTATATCGATTTCTGGCTTACCTTCGGGCTGGTATTCTTGGTGTGAAAGTTCGCGACAAAGCACCATTGCTTTGTAGGTTGGGGCGAGGATAATTAAATTCCATTCCTGGACTATAGGGTCGATCGGATCGAGATTTATTAAAGATACATTTTCTAATTGACCGGTTTTGTGGTTGGCAAAACCGCTGTCGGCTACTGCACCGATGACAACCCGTCGAGATGCCTTAGCAATATCAAAGTAGCGATCGGCTTCTTGCAAATACCATTTTCCCTGCTGGAATGTCACCAACACTAGGGGTTTGACTTCTAGTTCTCCCCCCCCACTGGTTTGCAAGATGTGGTCTTCTAGGGCGTGACACAGTGCTACTAAGGTATTTTTGAAATAAACGCCGTAGCTAGAAGGCAGTTTATTGTCGGGAAGTGTAGCTTGTAGTCTGGCGAGAGTTGATTCTGGATTCATTACAAAAGGCGATGCCGGCTTCTTAATTCACTGTAACATTTCCTGGATAGTTTAAAAACCCGTAGGTGGATCGATCCTGCGGGTTTTTAAATTAGTCAACGCCTTATGGCATCAAAGGTTCCTCAACTATAGCACAAAGTTCTTTAAACAATTCACGAACGCAGCGAGCAATAACACGCTGACGAGCTAACTTC
>RDXH01000190.1 GCA_004292745.1 Oscillatoriales cyanobacterium
TCAAATACTTGGCTAGGACTAATGTCAGGGTTATTGATGGGATCGGTATACATATGTGGAACATACGCTTGAAAACCTATTTCTTGGCAAAGCAGACCAATGGCTTCGTAGAAAGTCTTGACTTCTGCTGGTTTCTCGATTCCCGTTAAAGCACCAGATATATATACTTTGCTCATTGATATTTACGCTCTCTCAACACTATTATTTTGTAGTAGGGGTTGCTTTTGGTGTAGGTGTTATTTGTGTCTTTGGTGTGATCGTTGGCGTGGGATTAGAAGAAGGTACTGAAGATGGTCTTATTACCAATGCCCCAATAACTCCTGCAATTGTTGCTAATGCACCAATAATCGTAGCCCAAACCATTGGCTCCCACTGTGGAAAATATTTGAAAAATAAACGGTAGCGAAGTGATTTCTTTTTAAGCTCATCCTTAGCTTTTTTATATTCAGATGATTGCTCTAACACTTTCAAAATATCATTTTTATCTCCTCTTCTCCACAGATTTTGTGAATCGTTTAACCAGTTTTTAAGTTCCGGCGGTGTTGGATAGTCTTCAGGAATAGCATCACTAAGCTTGCCAGGATCATCTCTATACGGCGAAAAAGAAGATTTTGAACTCAATCTATGAATTCTTAAATATGCAATAGTATCACCTACTTTAATCTGTATATCATTGTCTGATAAATTATGGAGAGCTATAGCCATAACACCTCCATAATTAGGATTAACTCTTGTTCCAAGATGTCCTATTCCCTGTGATACTAATTTCACTTGTGAATGAATTGCTCCACACAAATAATTGTCAACAAACACTGACTCATTAGTCCATATTATAGCCGTTTTCCGGCTTGGTATTTTAATAAATTTATTATCCTGCTGATCTTTTAAAAGCAAGGTTTGTTTCTGTTGAGTCTGTTGATCTATGTTAAATGTATAAGCATATTCACTTGCTGTCAGGCATACACAGCAACCTCTGATGCTATGTTCTTTACCTTTGAAAGGATAAATAAATATACCTCTACCTAGCTCGTTGATAATATCCCACTCGCTTAGAACTGACATAAACTATTTCCTATGCTTTAACTTTACGACGGTTAAATTTATTGATCCTGAATATACTTTTTACCAGTTTCAATGCAGCCAAAAGCCTTCTGGAGTTCCAGTCCTAAGTAACCTGAATGTTCAGGCTGTATTGACGGAGAATTAGCACAAATTTCTCGTAATAACTTGAGAGGGTCTCTGCCACTATAATGCTTGGTAATTTCACCACTACCAGCAGTTGTTTGGGAAACAACTATTGTTTTATCCTCCAATTTGATGAGGAAGTTTCCCACTGGATCGCAATCAGAATAACTTGGATCAAAATAACGTCTACGTTCTGCATCAACAATTTTTTGGTAGTGCTGGTTGATAATCCGGTCAACTGAATCGAAAGTATCATCGTAGATATGGGCACTCTGACTAACGGTAATCAGTGGACCTATCTTTAGATCGTACTCCGATCGCTCAGCGATCGCGTCTCGAATGTGTTCTTGCAATTTTCGCAATCCTATAGCGTTAGAAGGCCAAGCGCTAAACATATCGTTACTGCGGAAAGTAGCAGTCATTGACAGTTCGTTATCCACAACTCTTAGCCAGATATGGTTAAGGCATGGACTGCCACCTGAATCGTGATCGGCTACATCCCACAGCGACATAACTGCACTAGCAGCGTCAATCTCACCTATTAATTTATTAATAACTTGTTCAATCTGGTCACGTCCACCAAACCAAGAACGAAGACGCTGCCCATAAGTGTATTTAACACCTTCTTGTTTGACTGAATCATCTAATATTTGTGAAGTGTATTCTTGAACAAAAGGACGGTCAATGGGCAGATAATTTGGTTCCGGGAAATAAAAGCCTGGTGGCTCATTTTTTACCACAGCTATTAAATCAATTAATTCTTGCCATTGGCCATCGTAGCCAGTCGGTCGAATTGTACCTGTCGTCTTTATACGATGAATAATTTTAACCCAAGTTTCTGCAATGGTTGTTCCTTCTATTCGATGACCGTACCGCGGTCCTGGTTGAATAGTAGGAACGATTTCAGATATAGGGAATTTCAAGCGCTCACCCCACGGTTCAAGTATTTTCCGTTGTGAGTAAGATTTGACATAGGCTACAGCTTCAGAAATTGATTTTGCTTCTACTGGTTCCTCTATAGATTGCCGTAATTGTTCTAAAGCACTAGCTGGAATTTCAATATCAATATACCCAGTAATAGGAGATTTAATCACCCAACAGTTTCGTCCGGTATCACTGGTTCCTTCTGTAAACCCATTACGGAAGAAGTCCAGCAGGCACTTACCTCCACCAGCATTGAGGTCTTCTTTTGTAGCGTTCATGATTACTAAAAAGCGGACATGGGGATTGAATAAAAGATTCCGAATCAGAAAGCTAATTCCACGAGTTGAACTGTAAAGCTGTCCAATCACAGCAAACTCTTGGGGATGAAGGTGTTTGGCGATCGCTTGCTTTACAGTCCACCCAGTCACTACAGCGGTTTGACCAGTTCCGCAAATCAGTTGGTTGGGCTTATGTAGTGGTTTATACTGGAATAGGGTTGCCTGCTCACTCATCACTCTGATCGTTGACTACAAGTCAAAAAAAACTGCTAGAACAGTCTAGAACATTTTCTGGACATTTTTACTAAAAATTTACTAAGATTTTTCTGAATTAACCCCAGCACAGAGGGCGCAGAGGGCGCAGAGGAAGAGAAGAGAGAGATAAAGAAAGAGACAAAGAGAGAAATTAACAAGTCATTGATTTAAATAAAATCTTAATATTTAGCAAAACAATTTAAGTTGTTTTAGATGAGCAGTTCATTCACTGGCACGCTGAATCCTGAAAGTAGGCTTTCGGTATTTGCTACTTCACCGGAGTTAAAAATCAGCCAGCCCTGATGCTGTGTTTTCACAAAGATTAATCGAGCTTCGGGAAATAGCAGCCAGACTTCTAAACATCCCGATTCTAAATATTCTTGCGCTTTTGCAAATAATTCTTCGCCGCTATCTTCAGGAGACGCAACTTCCGCTATCAACGGAAAACTTTGAAAAAATGCTGTAAAATTGCCTGATTGTGGCAGCAGTTCAGGAGTGATGTAAGCAACATCGGGACGGCGGCCTTGTTTATTAGTGCGACAAAGTATTTCGGTAAGAACTTCTCCTCCCTGTCCGCTGGAGTCTTTGTAATTTCCCCAATAACGGGCTAATTTAGATTGAGCCAGACTGTGCTTGAATGTCATTCCTGTTTTCTCCACTAAGTTGCCGTCAACCCATTCCATTCTATCAGCAGGCTTGACTAAAAAATCTTCCAGAGATATGACTTGTTTGGGTTCTGATTCTGGTTGAATTTCTGGTGTATTTTCTGATTTTTGCTGTGATTCTGGCTCTATTTTTGGGTCGGGATTTTTGGGTATAATTATAGTAGCTGTCACGAACGCAACCTCTCTTTAATGATTCTCATGTTGGATACTGCTAGTATAGCTTTAGATTAGGGGGCTTCGGAACATGAGACGATCGCAATTTTACTTGACGCAAGCGATCGAGGATCGAAGCGGCCCCGCCACTGGCGAAAATATCCATCAGAGCTATTATACCGAAAGCCACAGGATACGTAATCTCCCTTGGCGACACGATCGCATTCTCCATGCTTCTAGTTCAGTCAGATTCGTCTCGGCTCCTGATAAAATCTATATTGTGCGATCGCCCTTAAAAGATTGTCGTCAATTAGGCGATAATGTGAAAATTATAGTCCTAGACCCATGGTGACGGTGTGGCAAAGATTTGAGGGGAGCATCCCATTTTTGCAAATATACCCTGCAAAATTGGGATGCTCCAGATTTGAGATGCTTCCCAACCCAGAGAATGAGATGATTTAGGTTATTAGTGCTTCCGGGAATAAACAAATAACTAATAACCAGTAACTCCTAACTAATAATCAGTAACTCCTAACTAAGAAAAATGGCAAATGTTCGCTTAGAAAATATTACCCGACGCTACCAAAATGTCACCGCGATCGAAAATATTAGCTTCCAAATCCCGGACGGAGAATTTTGGGTATTAGTTGGACCATCCGGCTGTGGAAAATCTACAATTATGCGGACAATTGCAGGTTTAGAAACGGCAACTTCCGGCAATATTTATCTTGGAGATAATTTAGTTAATAACATTCCAGCTAGACAGCGGGATGTAGCAATGGTATTTCAAAATTATGCGCTTTACCCGCACATGACTGTAGCAGAAAATCTGGCTTTTGGATTGCGGATGCGGAATGTTGAAAAATCAAAAATTCAAGAAAGGGTGGAGATTGTAGCCCGGACGCTATCGATCGATCATCTCCTCAACCGCAAGCCCAAACAGCTCTCAGGAGGTCAGCAACAGCGGGTAGCACTGGGAAGGGCGATCGCCCGCGAACCCAAAGTTTTTCTCTTAGATGAACCGCTTTCTAACCTGGATGCTCAATTGCGAGATGATACTAGGGCCGAACTCAAACTACTGCATCAGCGGCTAGGAATTACGACTGTTTATGTCACCCACGACCAAGTGGAAGCGATGACTTTAGCTGACAAAATAGTTATTTTAAATCGCGGTCTGATTCAACAAATTGGAGACCCTCAAACTGTTTATGCTAAACCTGCAAATCGGATGGTGGCGACATTTTTAGGCAATCCGGCTATGAATATTTTGCCTGCAATTTATGCGGAGGAATCTTTTCAAGTAGGAAATCAATCTCTAGCTTGTCCGCCCTCGATTCAGAAAAAATTGCAGCCGAGGGAAGGACAGGGATTTGATTTGGGAATTCGTCCAGAACACATAGAAGTTTTTACTAAATCTATGGCGGAGAATGATGATTTAAAAAGTGATGTTTGGGCCTTAGAAAAAGTGCCTCTAGACTTAGATGTGAAAGTGGTTGAACCCTTGGGGCGAGAAACTTTAATCCGGGGGAGTTTGCCGATGTTGAGTCCAGAAACTACTATACAGTTACTGGTGCCTGGGAATGGGCGTTGCCGATCGGGCGATCGACTGACTATACAGCTTGATTTCGATCGACTATTTGTATTTGACCCTTCCACCGGCGATGCGCTCTACCCTTAATGGGTGCTTAACCTGAATATCTCAGAGCCTTGGTTTTTGTAACAAAACTTTACACTTGACATTTGTGAATTTGCAAAGTAATGCTAAAATTAGTTGAAGTAAAACAAAAAGCTATCCCCACAGATAGCTATCGACTGATTCGCACTAGCGGAATTTTCAAATGAATTATGAAAAACTGCCTCAAATGCTCCAAACCGGATTTCACCTAGCTTTGGGTGCAACTTCTTTTTTAATTGAGACATTGCAAGACCCGCTGAAGCGAGAGGAAAATCTGGAAAAATTGAAGTCAGATTTAGGTGTACTAGCTGATGATTTACTAGAAAAAGGAGAAATGACGGATACAGAAGCGCGAAATTTTGTAGATACTATTTTTTCTGGGCAAAACGAGCGGGAGAATACCGACAGCGAATCCGTCTCGCATCAGCAATCGAATTCACCGATAGGTAATCCTCCCGATTCTATTACCCAACCCGATGTACAGCTAGAGATTCAAGAGTTAACTGCACAAATGGTGGCGCTGAGAACCCAGTTAGAAAATTTACGGCCCGAAAATTCTCAGGATTAAAGCATCTTGAGCTGGCGACAAACTAATTTGAAAGTTTTTAATCAAAAAAGGCTTTAGCAAAACAACAACTTCTTCCAGCGCTGTTGCAATTAGGAGTAATGTGAAAAAAGCCATTCTAAGTTTGACACTTAGATTGTGCTAATTGCCAATTCTGCTACGAGCCTCATGTACAACAAACACCCATAACTGATTCAATTCCTCTACACAGCCGGACTGGATGAAGCAAATTTAGTCATTGTCCCATTTTTCCGAACCGATCAGGTCGGCGATGCGATCGCGCAGCAAAAAGTCACATTTTTCTAGTTCGCACTCCACACAGGCCCATTCGCGAGGCGGAATGAATTGGCACATCGTATAGATCGGCTGTTGACGGCTGAGTACGCCATCATGCACCAGGTGACGTGCTTCATCTTGGATGACATCTAAAGAGTATTGCAATGGGTGGATGGTAGACTGAATCATAATGCGCCCTCAATGTTTGCTAAAAATTTTTGTGGCCTTATTAATAATATAGTCTACACCCGTCTAATTCCTAGATTAATTTTTGTCTGTATATATAGATACAATTTAGTTATATAAACTTAAAAGAAATTCTAATATTTACACAAATCAGGTCACTCACGAGTTATTCGGAGTTTCAGCATGGCTATTTCCGTCTCAAAACTCTGATTTTTCGTACCAACTAAGTAGATTTACGCAAGTATAAAGTTAACAAAAATTTATAAAATTTTCATAATTGACACTGCCTGTGGGTGAAGGCGCGAGACTTTCACCTACAACTTTGTTAGTTATGCTAGAGGCTTTGAGTCCAGACCAAATAGTAATTCTAGAGCAATGGCTTGGGCACTCGGCATCTGGCCGAAACAAAATACATGGGGAATGCTGGGAGATAGGTGGGGCAAAAATTGGTCTAAAACGTAGGGACTTCCGTAGATTAACACAGCTTGAAGTTCACCAGTTGTTAATAATTGCTTAAACAAATCTTGAGCAGCCAAGGTCAAGCCAGCACTCCCTCGGAAGCAGTTGCCACGAATGAAAACTTGCAGCAAAGTGGGAGTAAAGGACTCTGCATTTGTATTGTGTGCGATGGAGACTGTGCGATCGTCAATCAGTTGCAATTCGTAACCAAACTTGGCCGGCAGGGCGATCGCGGGAGTGTGGTTTCCCAAAAATTCGCACGCCAAAACATCATCTACAACTATTAAATTCCGCAACGGCTGATTTTTTTGAGTCGGCGACACAGCCAAAGGTAGATTTCCCCCAAATTTCAAGGAATCTCGCAAAATATTAGCAGCAATTGTCGTGGCTGCGGGAGTTGCTAGCAAACTTAAGTTGATCGAATTTAGGGATTGTAGATTCTTGCTACCGCTTTGGACAACAGGAGTTTGATTCTTACGCCTGGGCTTCACCAGGGGGGGTTGGGAGGGTTCAGAAATCCGCAAACCAACTTTGCGCTTAGCCTCCCAAATCCGCTTGACTGATTCCTTGATTTGTGTTATGGGAATCCTACCTTGAGTCACAGCTTCACAGACAGCCTGAATTGCGCCGTGGGGGTCTAGGGGCATCAGCAAAACATCAGCACCAGCCTGGGCCGCCAAAACCGCAGCTTCATTTGGGCCATACTGATTGGCGATCGCCCCCATGACTAAAGCATCGGTTACGATCAAACCCTGAAAACCCAACTCTTGGCGGAGTTTCCCCATCAAAATTTTGCGAGAAACAGTAGCCGGAAACTCGGCATCCCAAGCCGGAATCAGCAAATGCGCGCTCATCACAGCATCAACTCCATGGGCGATGGCTTCGACAAAAGGAGGTAACTCAACCTCTGCCAATCGACTTGGGGAATGGGGCAAAACAGGCAATTCCAAGTGAGAATCAACGGCGGTGTCGCCGTGGCCGGGAAAATGTTTGGCTGTAGTCAAAACCGATTGTGTGCTGGCGCCGCGAATAAAAGCACTGGCTAATTTGCTGACAATTTCTGGTGTCTCGCCAAAAGCGCGGACGTTAATCACTGGATTGTCAGGATTGTTGTTGACATCAACTACTGGTGCCAGAACCCAATTGAGACCGATCGCCCTAGCTTCGATGGCAGTCACAGCACCCATTTGTTCGGCATAGCATCCTGCATCTGCTGGGTTTTGCTTGGCAATTTCTGCGATCGCCATCGGTGGCCCAAACCAAGTTGCGCCGCTGAATCGCTGGCCGACACCTTCCTCAATATCCGCCGCTAGTAATAGCGGAAATTTTGCCCAAGATTGCAATTGGTGCGATCGAACTGACAATTCCGCAGCACTTCCCCCCACCAAAATCACACCACCAACGCCCAATTTTTCTACGTAATGGCGGAGTTTGTCGGCGGTTGGTTCCCATTCGGGATAGCGAATTTGGCGATCGAACAAATAACCAGAAGCGCGCACTACGAACATCTGGGCTACTAATTCTGGTAGGGAAAGATTGTCAATCATGGGAAATTGGTAACTGGTTATTGGTTTACTTGTTTCCTGGGAATGTGTGCCGGGAGGCTCGGCCTCCTCATTTCCTGATATTGCTTGCTGGGAGGATCTTTGGAGGCAGAGCCTCTGGATCTCGGTTCCCAGGCTCTTCCTGGGAACCAGTTAAAACCAGTTAAATACTAATCCTCATCTGCATCGTCTGTATCGTCAATTTCATCGTTGTTGAATTCTGCATCTGAATCTTCTAGATCCGGTTTGCGATTGGCAGAAAGCTGATTCAACAGTATTAACATTTTATCACCTCGTTCTAGGGAGCGGTCTTCGAGAAAGGTGACTTCTGGTGTGCGGCGCAGTTGCATCCTTTGGCCCAACTGGTTGCGGACGTAGCTAGTAGCGGATTTTAAACCTTCCATAGTCTCGGCTTTCGCCTCATCAGTACCGTAAATGCTGACAAAGATTTTTGTGTGCTGAAGGTCTCCTGAAACAATTACTTCGGTAACGCTAACCATACCCGCGCCTACTCGATCGTCCTTAATGCCGTTGAGCAACATGAGGCTGACTTCGCGTTTAATCATTGAAGCTACGCGCTCTATGCGACGACTTGTAGCCATACCAACTATCCCCTACTTTTAGATCGGCTATATCTGCCGTTTTTATCCCGATTGACAATTGTAGCGCGATCGGT
>RDXH01000191.1 GCA_004292745.1 Oscillatoriales cyanobacterium
GGCCACAGCAAACGCAAACCCATCACCGCAAATCCGATCGCCGCCATCCCCTTTACCCAGCTTGCGGGCAACACCTCGGCCGTACCTTGGCCCACCACAACACCGATAAAACTTGCCAACAACAGCGCCGATGCTGTGCCGAAAAACACAGCCCGTGGCGATTCACAACTGCTACCAAGGGCGATCGCAGCTACCTGACTTTTGTCTCCCAATTCCGACAAAAACACAGTAATAAAACTAATTCCTAAAAGTTGCCAATCCATGTATTTTCACTAAATCTAGTTTAGAATAACAGACAATTAACTAATCACTTCCCACAGCAAGATAGCTGAAATTCCTAGCAAAATCCCTCCGGCTAATCTCTCCAAAGTTCTCGCATCAATCCGACTTGCTAGCCATCTGCCCAGCAACACACCCAACAAACTCGTTGCTACCAAAGCTGAACCAGCACCGGCAAAAACAATCCAAGGATTGTGAGATTCAGCAGTCATTAACAAAACAGCAATTTGGGTTTTGTCTCCAATTTCTGCCAAAAAAATAGTTACAAAAGTAGAAGCAAAAATTGCCCAGTGCTTCTGAGTCAGTCCCTTTGGTTCTGGACATAAATCAGAAGTTGAACTCATGGAACAATCCACAGGTTCGGGAGTGAGTTTGAGAGCAATCTCAGGATTGGTTGTCAGTTTGATTTCTAACTGTGGCGACAAATCGGCATTGGGAGTTGCTGACTCAGAAGCAGACAAATTTGGCGGGACAGAATCAAGTTTCACGGGCAATATGGCTAAAGGTTATTTATTAGTTAATTTTGATGTTAACTTTGACTGCCTGCTTTTTAACAAAGCAGGGTCATCTTTTTTTTACAGACTTCAGAAACTAATTTCTGAACCAACTTACTCCCTGATTAAGTGCCGTAAGTTCGATCGCCCGCATCGCCCAACCCAGGTACAATAAAGCCCTGCTCGTTGACTATTTCGTCGATCGTCGCCGTGTAGATATTCAAAGTCGGATAATCAGCACTCAGCTTATGCAAAGCCGGAGGAGCAGCCACCACAGAAATAATCCGAATCAAGCTCGGATCGACTCCCCGTGAAATCAATTCCTGCATCGTCGCCATAATCGTCCCACCCGTAGCCAGCATCGGCTCGCTAATAATCACCCGCGTTTGGGGGTTAAACTGCGCCGGCAACTTGTTTAAATAACAACTTGCTTCCAGCGTCTCCTCATTCCTTACCATACCGAGGTGGTACACCGAAGCCAGGGGCACTACCGTCTGAATTCCTTCCAGCAGTGAGAGCCCCGCCCGCAAAATCGGCACCACGCACAAGGGAGCTTGCGGATCGATAAACGTCGCCGGACATTCGCCTAAAGGCGTCTGCACCGTCGTTTCCACTGTCGGCAACCAATCTCGAATTGCCTCGTAGGCTAGCCACCTTCCCAATTCTGTCATTGCAGAACGAAAAAGTACCGATGGGGTGCCACAGTCGCGGGCGACTGCTAGCCAGTGCTTAATTAACGGATGGGGAGGAACGTAAACGCGGAGTTGCAAGGACATTGGAAAATTTGGGGGATTTTGAAGTTTTTTGCAGTACGGTCGATCGCGCGATCGCTTGCTCCGTCAACTTATCATACCCCTGAAGTGTATACAAGCCGTCCTTTAGAGCCCGTGAAACACTCAAATTTTCTCAACTTATTGAACATTTTTTTCAAGAGTATTGACATATTTTAGCAATAAGGCTATATTGATTTTCAGTGTTCTCCTCTCAAAGGATATGCAGACGGGGGCAGTCGGCAATGGTAGACTGTTCCCGCATTTTTTTTGAAGCAGGGCATAGGGCATAGGGCATTGGGCATGGGGAATAGGGCATAGGGCATAGGGCATTATCGGTTGCCAAACTTCTTTCTGGAGCGATCGACTGTAAAATTATAGAAATATTAAGATTTTTAACCTAATGCCTGCTCCTACCCAATCCCAGTTATTTTCTGCCAACAGCGGCCCGACAGCACAAGAGTTTGACGTGATAGTCATTGGTTCTGGCATTGGCGGACTCGTGACTGCAACCCAGCTAGCAGCTAAAAAAGCTAAAGTTCTCGTCCTCGAAAGCTACCTGATTCCCGGAGGTAGCGCTGGATATTTCGATCGCGAAGGCTACAGATTTGATGTCGGCGCCTCCATGATTTTTGGCTTCGGAGACCGTGGCACCACCAACCTGCTCACCCGCGCCCTAGCAGCAGTCAATGTCAGCCTCGAAACCATTCCCGATCCCATCCAACTTCACTATCACCTACCCGCAGGTCTCGACCTTCAGGTTCCCCAGTCTTATGAGAAATATTTGCAAGAATTAATTGACAGATTCCCCCAAGAAAAGGCAGGGATTACCAAATTTTACGGCGAATGCTGGAAAGTATTCAACTGTCTCAACGCGATGGAATTACTGTCCCTCGAAGAACCGGGATATTTAATGCGAGTCTTTTTCCAAAATCCTTTTGCGTGTTTGGGATTAGTCAAATATCTACCTCAAAATACTGGCGACATAGCAAGGCGCTACATTAAAGACCCAGTGCTGTTGAAATTCATTGATATGGAATGCTACTACTGGTCTGTAGTACCCGCCGACTTGACACCCATGATTAATGCCGGAATGGTATTTTCCGATAGACATTACGGCGGAATTAATTATCCCAAAGGCGGAGTCGGTCAAATCGCCCAAAAATTAGTCGAAGGATTAGAACAGTGTGGCGGGAAAATTCAATACAAAGCTAAAGTCACAAACATTATTACAGAAAAAGGCCACGCTGTCGGAGTCGAGTTGGCAAGCGGCGAAGTTTATCGGGCCAAGCGCATAGTTTCTAATGCAACGCGGTGGGATACTTTTGAGAAATTGTTACCCGCAACAGAGATGCCACCTAGCGAGAAGAAATGGCAGCAGCGCTATCAAAAAGCTCCCAGTTTCTTGAGTTTACACTTGGGAGTGGCAGCAGATGTAATCGCTCCTGGTACGGCTTGTCATCACATTTTGTTAGAAGATTGGGAGAAAATGGAAGCACCGGAGGGAACTGTGTTGGTATCAATTCCTACGCTGTTAGACCCAAGTTTAGCGCCAGAGGGCTATCACATTGTTCATGCTTTTACTTCCAGTTGGATAGAAGAGTGGGAAGGGCTTTCGCAGCAGGAATATGAAGATAAAAAAGAAGTCGCAGCAGGTCGAATTATCGATCGCCTAGAGCAGATTTTTCCCGGTTTAGATGCCGGTTTGGATTATATGGAAGTTGGCACAGCCCGATCGCACCGTCGTTTTTTGAATAGGGAAGATGGCACCTATGGACCCATTCCCAAACAAAAGTTAATGGGTTTGCTGGGAATGCCGTTTAATCGAACTTCTATGCCCGGTTTGTATTGTGTGGGTGATAGTACCTTTCCGGGACAAGGTTTAAATGCTGTGGCGTTTTCGGGGTTTGCTTGTGCCCATCGTATTGCGGTGGATTTGGGGTTGTAGCCGAGAATTGTGGTAACACAGGTTGCCCGATTCATTTCTCACTCAGGATTTGACGAATCAATTAAAAACCCGATTTCTGAAGAGAAATAGGGTTTTTTAACGGAAATTTGGCGGTTAGGAGTTTATATCAAATCCGGTAGCATCTGAATGATTCAGATCTCTATTCTCGGACTCTGTGTCAAGAGTGTTCTAGAAAGGTTAAATCACCTGAAGATGCAGCCGGAAACGATATTACAAGTCAATTACTCATCGTAGCTACCACCAACACCGATTTGGGTATTGTAGATTTGGGCATCAGCGATCGTCATATCTTCCATGGATGCGCCGGATACATCTGCGGTGTTAATGATAGCGGCGGTCAAATTTGCCCGATCGAGGTCTGCATCATTTAAACTAGCATTCGTCATAAAAACTGATGTTAAGTTAGCACCAGTTAAGTTAGCACCAGTTAAGTCAGCGCCTTCGAGGTTCGCCTGAGATAGATTTGCTCCTGCCAAATTGGCTTCTCTCAAATCAGCACCAATTAAATGGGCTTGTCTTAAATCAGCTCCTGACAAGTCGCACTGAAAACACTTCCCTGTCGATAGTAACTGCTCGACATCAGAAGCATTATCAGCACGAGCAGGACTTACCAACAGTAGGGGAGTAACTAAGAGAGTAGTAGCTAACAGATTCAGTTTCATAATGTATGTCTCCTGGGACGATTTTAGGTTTATCAGTTTTTTTTGTTTATAGCTACCATTTTACCACAGTGGTTTTTGCAAGTTGCGATCGAGTACACAGCCTGGGTGTGACATGGAACCCGATGGGCGATCGCCCTCTAGTCAGTACCGCAATCTTCGCAAAACTTAACACGACAAAACTTAACAATATGAAATTCGAGCCGGTGTGAATTTCAGTAGTAACACCTCCAATATTAACTAATGTAAGTAACATTTGTGTCTTTCTACAGATAGATATGAGTGGTGAGGAAAGATGGGATATTAGAGACTTAATGTTTTTGTTAACTTTCACATCCGATCGCGCGATCGACCCTAACAAATTCTGTAAAAACCAATTACAGTTGGTAAGAGCAGTATCCTAGGTGCTGTTTCGATATCCCAAAGCCAGTGGTAGGTAAAATTAAACTCATTACCATCCCAACCCGCTCCTTTGGTACATAAAAAAGATACACTCTTAATTTCATAGATATAGCAAGAAACTTCGCCTGCGATCATAGTTGTGCCACCAGCAGGAAACTAGCCACAGCTCAACCACATCCCGCAGGTGAATGTTTAACAACAAATTTTAATTAGTTAAAAGTTAGGCACTTGCTCCCCGCAACAGGGTTGATTCCTAGATAGCTCGCAGCTAAACCTCTAATTTTTCCGAAAAAAAAATGGGGTTAATGAGTCTAACTCAACCACAGCTAGCCACCGTGAAACCATCTAGATACTACTGGGGTAAGAACTCGCCAGCAGTGCCTTGCTCAAAAATCCTAAATTCCCTGCGATCGCCAAAAATTAAATATGATAAAAAACCATTCCTCCAAATATCTACCAACCTTAGACCAAGTAATTGACCGCAGCCCCTTGACAGTTGCGCCAAATACCCCATTAGCAGAAGTAATTACCCTCATGGGTCAACTACGCGAAAGTTGTCCCCGCGAAACAGAAATTCCACCCACAAGTATTTACCACCAACTAACAGAAATTACCAATCCCCTGACACCAGCAGATACACTCCGAGATACCAGAAGTGGCTGCGTCTTTGTCGTCGCCAAATTGAAAGAAACTTGCTCTTGGGATGCCGATCGCATTTCTCCATTGCAAGGACTATTTACCGAGAGAGACCTGGTAGATTTGATTGCTTCAGGCAAAAACTTAAAAGCTGTAACCATCGCCGAAGTAATGAAACAGCCCATCGCAACTCTGACAACATCCGAAGCTCAGGACATTTTCAGCGCCCTAATTTTGCTTCGTCAATACAAAATTCAGCATTTACCAATATTAGACAATGACGGTCAACTTTTAGGAGTAATTACCCCCGAAAGCATTCGCCAAGCCATGTTGCAACCGGCAAATATCTTAAAAATGTCCCAAGTCAAAGAAGTAATGACAACTCAAGTCATTCAAGCCCCGGTAACTGCTTCAGTGATGAGTTTAGCTGAGTTGATGGCGCAACACCGCGTTAGCTGCGTCGTCATTACAGAAACAGAATTATCTAGAAATTGGGAATTGCCAATTCCCGTAGGCATCGTCACAGAACGGGATATGGTAGAATTTCAAGCCCTAGAAATAGATTTATCCCAAACGATCGCCCAAACAGTCATGAGTACCCCCTTGTTTTGTCTCAAACCAGAAGACTCACTGTGGGTAGCTCATCGGGAAATGCAGCAACGCTTAGTCCGTAGGTTGGTTGTCACCGGAGAACAGGGAGAACTTCAGGGCATAGTTACCCAAAGTAGTTTACTCCGAGCACTAGACCCAATGGAAATGTCAGGGGCGATCGATGTGCTCCACGATTCAGTCCAAGCACAAACTCACAAATTGCAAAAAGCCATCGCCTCCCTCAGTTTAACCAACGCCCAACTAGAAAACGAAATCGCCACCCGCGTCAAAGCCGAGGCCAGGCTACATCTTTTAGAATCAGCCGTAGTCAACGCTAACGACGCGATCGTGATTATGGATGCCGGACACAGCGATATCTCTGACCCCACCATCATCTACACCAACGAAGCTTTTACCCAAATGACGGGCTATCTACCCACAGAAATCATCGGACAAACGCCCAGTTGCTTGCGTGGCCCAGAAAGCGACCCAGCCCAAGTAGCCAAAATTCGCCGCGCTTTCTCTCGCCGGGAACCTCTGCGCTTGGAATTGATTAACTACCGCAAAGATGGTTCGACTTATTGGGTGGAACTCAACAGCGTACCCATTGCCGAAGCGTCGGGGAAAGTGACACACTGGGTGTCTGTACAGCGCAATATTAGCGATCGCAAGCGGCTGGAACAAGCATTTTTTCAAGAAAAAGAACTCGCTCAAGTTACTTTACAGTCGATCGGCGACGCCGTAATTACCACAGATGCTAGTGGCTACATTTCCACCCTCAACCCCGCGGCTGAAAAAATCACCGGTTGGTCAACCTGCGAAGCCAAAGGTTTGCCCCTAGCAATGGTGCTCAGCATAGTTGACGAAACTACCCGGATGTCGATCGCAAATATCGCTGACATCGCTTTGTCCCAAGGTCAAATTGTAGACAAAGGACAAAACAGCTTGTTAATTGCCCGCAACAACCGCGAATTTGCGATCGACTATTGCGTCGCCCCCATCCACGCCAGCGATAGCGAAATCATCGGTGCCGTCGTGGTGTTCCGAGATGTCACTCAAGTGCGAACTCAAGCGCGACAATTAACTTGGCAAGCAACTCACGACTCCCTGACGCAATTAGTCAACCGCCGCGAATTTGAATACCAGTTAGAATACGCCCTCCACAGGACTCTAGGTTATGGCCAAGAACACGTCATGCTTTACCTAGATCTCGATCGCTTCAAAATAGTCAACGACACCTGCGGCCATATGGCTGGGGATGAATTACTTCGTCAAGTCAGTCAGCTATTTAAAAATAATATCCGCAAAACCGATATTTTAGCCCGTCTCGGTGGCGATGAGTTTGCCGTACTCCTGTACGAATGTTCAGCCGAACAGGGATTGGAAGTAGCAGAATCCCTCTTAAATTGCATAGAAGGCTTCCGGTTCGGATGGCTCGACAAAACTTTTTCTATTGGTGTCAGTATTGGTTTAGTTGCCATTAATCACAAGACACCATCGGCCTCTGGAATTTTGATCGCCGCCGATATCGCCTGTTATGCTGCTAAAAATAAAGGTCGCCATCGAGTACAGGTTTATCGATCTGGCGATCGGGAATTGCTCAAGCAGCACGGCGAAACCCAGTGGGTAGTGCAAATCAATCAAGCCCTAGAAGACAATCGTTTCTGCTTGTATTCTCAGCCGATCGTACATTTGCTACACCCTCAAACCACAGGAGTTCACTGCGAAATTCTACTCCGTCTCCAGCTTGAAAGCGGCCAGTTAGTCTCGCCCATGGCGTTTATTCCGGCGGCCGAACGATACAATTTAATGAACGCGATCGACCGCTGGGTGCTACGCACTTTATTTACCAATTTGTCACAAGTTTTTGGTCCAAATTCCTTAGCCCAGAACCAAAACCCACACAGCCAGCCCATCCCCACTTTGCCTGCTTGTTGTCCCATGCCCAACTTGCGGTCATCTATTAGTAACTATGCCAGCCTGTATGCTCTTAACCTTTCTGGTGCTAGCATCAACGAAGAACGGTTTATTGAATTTATTTACGAGCAGTTTTCCATCCACCAAATCCCCCCGGAAATCATTTGTTTTGAAATTACAGAAACCGTGGCGATCGCTAATCTCAGCAAAGCAGCTAGTTTAATTTCTAAACTCAAGAAACTGGGATGTCAGTTTGCCTTGGATGACTTTGGTAGTGGGATGTCTTCCTTTGCTTATCTAAAAAGTTTGCCCGTTGATTATATTAAAATTGACGGCAATTTCATTAAAAATATTGTCAATAATGAAATAGATATTGCCATGGTGGAATCCATCACAAAAATTGCTCATGTGATGGGAATTACCACGATAGCTGAGTATGTGGAAAATGAAGAAATTATGGAAAAACTCAAAGAGCTGGGAGTTGATTATGGTCAAGGTTATTTTTTGGGAAGACCTCAACTTTGTAATTTGAACACTCTGAATTTACAGGACGTTTTGGAAGAAGTTACTGTAAATTCTTTGGATTTTAAAACTCAGATAGCTTCTTGAAAAGTCATTAGTCATTGGTCATTAGTCATTAGTTATTGGCTGCACCAGCTCAGCTGCATCGAAGCATCCAAAGACACGGCGCGCAGCAAATAACCCTTCGACTACGCGAGCGGGCACCGCAAATAACCAATAACCCTTCGACTACGCGAGCGGGCACCGCAAATAACCAATAACTACCTTCAACCCTCAACAATAGTTTCCACAGCTTCAATATACTGACTGTCTAGGAGGAAAGCACCTTTTTCAAAACGAATACCCCAATAATTGCCGGGACGCCGATCGACTACAATACCCTCATCGCCGATCGTAATTACATGAGCAGGCCGCAGCATCGGCATCCGTTCCGCAGTTTTCACGTAGGGTGGCATCGCTACAACTCGCACTTTTTGACCGACAGTAAATTCTTTTTCCATGAGTTTTTTTCCCTTTGACAATCTGGTGATTTGAGTAGTAATATCAATTCCGGTTGTATTGGAATGATTTAACCGCGAAGGCGCTAAGGACGCGAAG
>RDXH01000192.1 GCA_004292745.1 Oscillatoriales cyanobacterium
CAATTGCTGTAGGGGCGGGTTTTACCAACCATCATCGCCTCAAAATAACAATCTCAAAAACCCGCCCCGGCCCAATTGCTTCATAAACAGACCCCTACAGGTAGATGGGGATTTTCCGTTGGGTGGGGGCGGGTTTAAAAGACGATCGATTTTAGACAATTATTGTCGGTAAAACCCGCCCCTACTTATATAATAAATTCGATCGACACCGCATCAAAATCAAAGAAACCGGGTTTTTTGCGGTTTTTGCGGTGTGTAACGAATATTTTCGCAAAAACCCGGTTTCTGGGAACCCAAAGGGGTAGCTATTCCCAAGGAAAACCCGGTATCACATCATCAATTTCAGCCATAATTTGCATTGTCTCTTTCATCGCAACTACGACGCGCTGATAGTGCAGAACCTCATCAAAAGATAAACTGCGATTTGCTTTTTTGCGGTCTTTAAGCCATTTATCCAACACTTGATATCCACCTATTTTAAACCCCCATACTTCGGGGAAAATACCTTCAAAATATTGCTGTTTGTTAATATAAACCCGCCGTTCCGATTCATTGTAAGTAACTTGAGTAACAGCATTATCGCCGCTAACAGGATATTTGGTAATTACCTTATTTAATTTTTGCGATTTCATTAAGTGCAGTGCTACCAATTCCTCACCTTTTTTAGCGAGTGTTGTGAAAACTTCATTATCGGAAGTTAAGGGTAAGCGGGGAAAGTCTATTTTCAGGAATTCTGCATAACGCTGGCGGTAAGTTGGAGTGTGAAAGACAGCATAGGCGTAATAAAAGATGGCTTCGGGAGTTGGTATATAGCCTAATTTTTCACGAATTGCACTGAGAAAGTTTTGGGATAAATTGGGAGTGCGATCGGTGAATAAATTACCCTGTTCGTTTTCAGTATCAGGATAGAGGTAAAGGGGGAAAGCATTACAACCATCTTTGATCTCAACGTATAATGCAGGAGTTGGTTTATCAGCAACCAGTGCGTGTCCCCATTCAGCAGCTTTGGTTTGTCTGACTACATTTAGAGAGAGGTTTTCTTTCATCATGTGCTGCTGTAAAACAGTTCTTGGGCGATCCATTGCCACAGTGTTAAAATAGCAAGGACGCCAGTCAAAGGGACGGTAAAGACATTCTATAAGCCACTGTTGCCAGTTTTCATCTCGGCGAACGTGTATCCTTGCATTTTGTACATTCCAAGTTTCAGTATCTTTCAGTTCGTATTTAGTCTTTATTTGTTCATCTGAGAGTTGATTGCTGATACAATCCTTAATTTTATCCTTCATTTCTTTCCTTGTAAAATCAATGGCAAAGTGATCGCGATGACTTTGAAATCCCAGCGTATTAACTGGAAAAATTTCGGTCAACTTCCAACCGCTGTTATACTCGGTTCTTAAATCGATATTCTGTATAATGAATAAATATTCGGGTTGCCGAGGCTCAACAGCCACCCATTCAGTTTTCTCGATATCTAACTGGTTGAGAATTTCATATTTAGAAGTACGACTTCCCCATAATTCAGCATGATGAACTTTTGCAGGAGTAGACTTACCAGGTTCTTTGATAAAAATGCCAATACTGACTCCCTGCTGAATATCAAACACATTTTGGTCTGGCGAACCATCAGGAGAAACTTCTTTCTTTTTAGAATTACCGTGCAAATCTAAAACATAAATATCAGTAAAAGTTTGCATCAAATTTTGACGCATTCCCCGAAAAGTAGGATTATCGAGATAACCGTGATTAGTCACAAAAGCCAAAACACCAAATCCAGTTTGACTGACTCGCCACTGTCCGAAACGAATAAATTTTACATAATCATCTTGCAGCCATTTAGAATTGCGTTCTTTCAGCGGTACACCATCCACATAATAGTAATCTTTTACCAATCCTGCTATCCATTCACTTTTATTAGCAGAATGACCAGAATAAGGCGGATTTCCCAACACAACCATCACCGGAACATCCCGCTTAATTGCTGAAGCTTCATTAGCTTCTTGCGCCACAAATTGAGCAAAGAGAACCTCTGATTTTTTTAAAGCTTCATCTAATGTATTGGTGAGATAAACTCCTAACCGCTGCTTGTTTCTAAACTCATAGCCGAGATTTTGCAGTTGTAAACCGAGTTTGAGGTGTGCGATCGCATAGGGAGCCATTAACAACTCAAAACCAAATAATCGGTTTAATAAATTCTCCTGTACATACTGATTCCAACTCCCAGATATTCCCATATCTTCCAAGTTTTGATAAATGCGATCGACAACTCCATAAAGGAAAGTACCCGTCCCCGTTGCGGGATCTAGAATTTGAACTCGTGGCTGTTGCGTATCTGGATTTTTGCTATTATCTGCCAATCCTAAAGGCAGATTAAAACGGTTTTTCAGGATAGCATCGACAGAGCGAACAATATACGAGACAACGGGTTCAGGAGTATAATAAACGCCGCGACTTTTCCGCAAAGCAGAATTATAAGCTGCAAGAAAGGTTTCGTAAAAATGAACAACTGGATCGGATTGGCGAGTGCGACTACCAAAGTTTTCGAGAATAGCAGTCATGTCAACTCGCCCTAGTAGCTCGACTAAATCATCTATTGCCCAGTTAATTTTACTGAGTAAATCCGTCTCGATAATACTGTTAAATAATCGCCGCAAAAACGGATTAGTGGCTGGGATGTACGTGCCCGCTGTCCGGCGGTCAAAAAGTTGATTTCCGGGATTTTGAGCGTGACCAACTCGCGCCGCAAATAAACCATAGGAAATAGTTTGAGCGTACATATCGGCAAAAGCCGCATCATTGAGATCTGGCAGTAATATCTCATTAAAGCCACGCTTGAGTTGATGTAATTCTCCGGTTTCAGTTTCGATTTGCAAAGCTGATTCTGTAGCGAGTAGAATTGATTTGGTTAATCGCGCCATCTGTTTTGCCAAATCTTCGGGACTGTTAATTGCTGCACCAGTGTAGTTAAGAAATCCTTCAATTAATTCAAGAGTTTTGTCAGAGTTGCAAAGCGTAATTTCGTCACCGATTCTGGTGGCTAAAACTGCGGTCAATCTGGATTTGCCATCAACATACCAGCGAAACTCCAGATAATTGGTGAGAATTAAATTACCGTTTAACGATTCTCGATATCGCTGCAACTGTTCGGTTTTTTCAATAGGATTCAAATCTAACCCGACATCCTTAGCTTCCACATAACCGACGAGTAAATCCTTGCGCCTGACAGTAAAATCGGGAACACCAGCTTTATTACCTTTTTCTTCTATAATTGCTGCGAGACTAGCAGCCGGATTATCGAGTAAATTCTTGATAGTTGGGTAATGGGTGCGCTCGCTGCCCCGCAGTAGATTGCTCTGAATTGACTGGATGTAGGTATCAAAACGCATTGGCTTCGCCGTTAATGGTATTGATAATTATATAATAGTCAGTGTAGGGCGATCGCCCGTTCATCCAAAAAATCTAACTGAAGTACGCGCGAGCGCAGCTATGCCGAGCGTGAATCGCCTACAATAGAATTAACACTTTTCCTCTCAAACGCCATGCAAATTGTTTTGTCACCTGAAGTCGAAGCCCTCGTGCAGCGTCAACTCACGACTGGCAAATACAAAGGTGCGATCGAAGTCATCCTCGCAGCCATTCAACTACTCGAACAACAGGAAGACATTTATCAAGGACGACTGCAAGAAATGCAACGAGATGCACTAATTGGTCAGCAAGCATCCCAACGCGGCGAAGTCGTAGACGGTGTAACCGCAATGGCAGAAATCCGCGCTAACCTGCGATCGCGCTACACTTCAACAGATAGTTTGGGCGCATAAACTGTCACATAATTTTCATAATGGGCATAAAAAAGCTTACCAAAAACCCAAAAAATAACAGACACAAAAATGTTCCGACTCTCCCAAAGCCAACTGAAAATTATCCAAGAATGCCCCCGCAAATTCCAACATAGCTACCTAGAACTCCTCGCCACTCACACATCCCCAGAACAACAAGAAAAACTCGCATGGGGTAGCCGATTTCACCTATTAATGCAGCAGCGCGAACTAGGATTGCCCCTGGCCTTCATCACTGAAAAAGAAATTGAAATGCAACGCTGTCTGGTAGCATTTATCCATAGCGCCCCCGAACTTTTTACCCCGTCAGAAAATGACAACAAAACCTTCCGCCAAGCGGAACATCCCCGTACCTTCATTTTTCAAGATTACCTATTCACCGTCATCTACGATTTACTAATAGCAGAACCAAACCAAGCTCAAATTCTCGACTGGAAAACCTATCCCCGTCCTCAAGAATTCCACTGGATTTCTCAAAGTTGGCAAACTCGCCTCTATTTATATGTATTAGTAGAAACCAGCGATTATTCGCCGGAACAAGTTTCTATGACATATTGGTTTGTCCAATTGCAAGGAGAGGAACCGCCACAAAGCCTCACATTTCCTTACAGTCAAATAGAACACGATCGCACAAGACAAGATTTAACCAACCAGTTGCACCAGCTTAGCCAGTGGCGAGAGGAATATGCCCGCTCAGGTGAATTTTTACCCCAAGTACACATCAATTCCAATGTGTGTAATTCCTGTCAATTCGCCCCTCGTTGCAACCGGACCAAAGACACCAAAGCTTCCTTAGCCAATTTTGTTGTAGAACCTCCGACGGATTGGCTACCAAATATTGCTATAATCGATGAAATAAGTATTTAACAGGACTGACGCATTTCCACGTAATTTTGTAGTGGTGCATCAACGCGATCGCCTAACTGCGATCGCACCGAAAATTAGACGCTTAAACCCAATTTAATGTTCCCATGAAAATTGCACCAAATCCCATCGCCATTCCGCAACGCCAGCGACGCTTTTTAAGTGCAGTAACTGCCGTTTTAACCTGTAGCTTCATCTGCCCAATCGCGGGAGAAATCATTGAAAATAAACCAGCAGTTGCCCAATCCTCAGCCTATTGCCAATTTTCAAAAGAACAAGTAAATGAAAAAGAAGATTTGCGTCGGGCGGCCCTCTCAGGAAAACCGGAATCTCAGCAGGCATATTTTAGTGCATTAAACAAACACGCGCGGGAAATAGCCGAATGTCGCCCAAAAAATTGGCCCCAAACTCAAGCGGTTTGGCTACGCTTGTATCCCTGCGATGTCCGGGCGGGAGAACTCGATCGCGTATTAGATAAAGTTGTGAATAAAGGCTACAATCAAGTCTATATCGAAGTGTTTTACGATGGTCAAGTGCTACTTCCCGTCGCGGATAATCCTACGACTTGGCCTTCTGTTTTGAGAAATAGTGGCTACGAGAAAGATGATTTATTAGAAAAGGCGATCGCCAAGGGAAAACAGCGAGGTTTAAAAGTGTATGCTTGGCTATTTACCATGAACTTTGGCTATACCTACGCTCAGCGTGAAGACAGACAGCAAGCACTGGCAAAAAACGGTCAAAATCAGACAAGTTTAACCGTAGTTCAAGACGCAGGAATTAACGATGACTTCGGAGAAGTTCCGGGAAATCAAGCCTTTGTCGATCCCTACAGCCCCCAAGCGCGGCAAGACTATTCATTGTTAGTAAATCAAGTGCTCAAACGTCGCCCCCAAGGAATGTTATTTGACTACATTCGTTATTTGCGAGGCGTTGGCCCAGCTTCTGTTGTCACTAAAGTCAAAGATTTGTGGATTTATGGCCCAGCATCCCAGCAAGTTTTGTTGCAGCGTGCTAACAATCAACAAGGGCGAGATTTAATCCAGCGATACTTGACAAAAGGATTTATTAATGTTAGCGATGTTCAAGCAGTAGTCAAACAATATCCAACCGAAAAAGAACCTCTTTGGCAGGGGCGAATTCCGCAACCGATAGCAACACCAACTCCCACACCAACTCCCCCTCCTAAAAAAGCCAACTCTAGGGGACTGACTGCTGCAAAAGTTCCCGATAATGGTAAACCAAACGTTCCGAATCCCACACCAAAACCAACCCCAACACCAAAACTGCCTGACACTGGCACTCTGCAAAAAGACCTCTGGAAACTGAGTGTTGCTCACGCAGTCCAAGGAGTTTTAGAATTTTTGGGGATGGCGATTCAACCCGCCCAAAGGATGGGAATACCTGTAGGAGCAGTATTTTTTCCCAATGGGAATCAAACTATAAATCTAGGAGGATTTGATTCGAGATTGCAGCCTTGGGACAGGTTTCCGGCTTCTGTGGAATTTCACGCGATGTCCTATGGCAATTGTGGGGATGTAAGCTGTATTGTACCCCAGGTGCAGCGAACTGTGAGTTTAGCACCTCCGGGAGCAAAAATCATTCCGGCGATCGCCGGTGATTGGGGAAAATCCCTGAAAAATCGGCCTTCTTTGGAAGTTCAAATGCAGGCAATTCGCTCTGCTACACCGCAAATTAATGCAGTGAGTCATTTCTCTTTTGGATGGCAAGAACCGGAGGATGAAAGGGCACGACAAACTTGTCGGTTGTAGGGGAATGAAGCAGCTAACACTCTGGGAGTTTGCCTCCGAACCCTCAGACCGGGGAGTGTCAATACCCACATTCCGCACCCCCAACTGGCACATACGCGGATTGGGGGTGCGGAATGTGGGTTAAAAGCGCGGCGTAAAAAGTCGAGGGCGGACTTGGCAGACGTAGAGGTGTTTTTGGAAATACTTGACTTGGAGGGTTAACCTGTGTCTACCGACAGGATGCCGGGATACTACCTGACCCAGATAGGCGGTGTTTCGCATTTGTTGTGCGAAACAAAATGCGAAACAAATGCGAAACAAATGCACAACAAATGCACAACAAATAAGGTTTGAGCCGCTCTCTACTTTTCGGCAAAGAACGGGTCAAAGCATTGCTGTGTAAAGGTTTTAGTTAACGGGTACGGCAGGACTCGAACCTACGGCAATACATCTAACCGTGATTCTCTCGTCAATCTTGCTATCCATTTGTATCCGAGAAAAACCCTTTCGGACAATAAGCGGATACAAAATGGATAACATCCCTAACAAACCAACAGGCTACGAAAGACTACTGGAATATTTTAAGCAAGCTCAGAAAGAAGCGCCCAAAGGAGTTTCACTCAAAATAACCGGAGCGAAAAAACGATACATCCATCTCAGGGTGTCTCTTGACGGAAAAGAGCGAGTGTTGGGGTGTGGTTGTGGACGAAAGCGGGCAGCGGGAATCGAACCCGCATAGTTAGCTTGGAAGGCAGACGCGGTAAAACTCTCAGTGCTTTACAGCGCGAGGATACTAGCGGTGGTTGCTTTTGGAGCGCAAGTTTTGATCCTCACTTGATACTCAGTTTGCTAAAAAAGTCAATTATCGAGCAAGAACTGCTGGCATTAAACTTCCAATTCCCTCACGAAAGCAGCAACCGGAGCAGCAATGGTAACAGCAACGGCAGCAATCGTAGTAGCAACGGCAGCAACAAAAACTGCGAGCTAAAAATCGACTGGTAATTCAATTATGCTGGAGGAACAAACTTGTCTCTCCGGCAGCCAATAGCAAACATTAAAACCACATTCAAAAATGGCAAACTTTCATGGCAGGATACGTGTATCTCCTGCACTTTGAAAAGCCGATATGTCCGAGTCGTCCGGCACAACACTACGTCGGCTGGACAATCATATTTGGACGAAAGGCTTGGGAAACTGAAAACATAAAAAAGACAGAGGGGCACTCATTTTGCGCCGCTGACCGAGAACATGACTTTCAGATGAATAGCGTATATACTTGAAATAAAACTATCGAAGATATTAAACACAACGAGTCAGTACAGCCATGTCTGCTAAAGATGCCTTTCACGATGTCGTTAAAACCGCTCTCCAGAAAGATGGATGGCAGATTACTCACGATCCATATACTTTACAGGCAGGAACTCTAGAACTTTACATCGACTTGGGTGCCGAAAAGGTGGTTGCGGCCCAAAAAGACGGACAGAAAATCGCCGTTGAAATCAAAAGCTTTATTGGTCCATCCAAAATCTCCCAATTTTATACAGCTTTAGGACAATTCATTAGTTATCCAGCAGCTTTACAACAACAAGAAACTGACCGTATTTTATACCTGGCAGTACCCAGCAATGTCTACGATAGTTTTTTTACAATGGGGTTTATTCAGTCTTTAGTTCAACAAAATCAAATTCATTTAATTGTTTATGATATAGAGCAGGAGGCGATCGCACAATGGCAAATGTAGACCTTTACAGACAACACATCCAAAATCTGCTCTCCCAACACGCCAGTCTGGTTTGGGATGAGCGAATTCAGGCTCAAACTATCTTTGATACCGAGCGCGATCATTATCAATTAGTATATGTGGGCTGGCGCAATCAGCGGCGAATTTATGGCCCTGTTTTGCACCTGGATATTATGGACAATAAAATTTGGATTCAGCAGGATGGAACCGAGGTAGGTATTGCCAACGAACTTGTAGAATTAGGAGTTCCTAAGCAAGACATTATACTTGGCTTTGACCCCCCTAATATGCGACAATTAAGTGAATTTGCCATCGGATAAATTACGCTTAAGTGTTAAAAAATAGCTTTTTTTAATGCTACTCTTTTTAACACTTAACCGATTTCATCAGGTTGCATAATTTTTGCAACTGGGTGTTATGTTTTGTACTTCAACTCAACACCCAGTTGCTTGTGCATAATTCCTGTATCTATTGCTTTCGCCAATGCGCCTCAACTCCTCGTCCCCGACATTCCAAACGCCCCGCATCCCTTTCCCGGCGCAATAAACGGCGAATCAAATCAATTCCCACTGTCGGACACCGTTCCTGCAATTCCCTAATCGAGAATTCTTGAGGCAAATTGTTAATTGCATCCAATACGATCGC
>RDXH01000371.1 GCA_004292745.1 Oscillatoriales cyanobacterium
CTTTGCTCTTGCCTTCTTGCAATCCATAAAATTCTACAATCTCGAACACATCTTTAGAAGGCTTGCCTACAAAATCTTGTAACACTTTTTCCAAAAAAGCTATCCGCTTCTCTTGCTTTTCCATGTCTTCGAACACAAGTTCTTGCATAGCGTCACTCAAGACATTTACATGATGTTGCCATTTTTCGTCCACTGCGCCCCGCACCTCAGCAGGCAAGTTTTTCAAGGTTTGGCGAATTTGGGCAAACAAACGAGTGTGCTTCTCGTTTTGCTGTTCGACAGCGTTCAGGCGAGATTTTATTTGTGCCATTTCTTGCGCCAACTGACTCGTTTGTGCTTCCTGCACAAGTTGCATTACCTTGTGGAGTTTTTTCTCACATTCGAGAAAGTACAAACGCACATTATCGCCTAATTCCGTTTCAGCGAGCATACAAAACATCTTGAAACAATCGATGCTCAAGTATATTTTTTCGGGATTGTAACGCGATATTTTTTTCATCTCCCGAATGTTCGGGACATAAAAATCAAATCCATCTCTAAAGTTTTGGAGAAGGCTATGCTTAGCATGATCTTTCCTCGAATATCCCACCCATTGCCAAGCATCATCAAAGTCGACAGGAAAGGGATTAGAGTTTGAGGCGGTGAGCAACTCGTTGAAAGTATCATACAAGTGGCTGAAATCAAAATCGCTTGGACTTTGATTTGTGACGTTTTTTTTGTTTTTTTGCATCATTCTTTGAGAAATTAAGGATTAGCCTCGCACAACGCTTCTAGAAAAATGGTGTGCGGGGCTTTTTAATTTCCATAAGGCAAAGCTACAAAAGCCTCATTGTATTTGCAAATATTTTTAACAAAAAATGGACTTACCTACCCTTGCTTGTGCATCAGCAGGCAAGTTTTTCAAGGTTTAGCGGATTTGGGCAAACAAACGAGTATGCTTCTCGTTTTGCTGTTCGATAGCGTTCAGGCGAGATTTTATTTGTGTCATTTCTTGCGCCAACTGACTCGTTTGTGCTTCCTGCACAAGTCGCAACACCTTGTAGAGTTTTTTCTCACATTCGAGAAAGTACAAACGCACATTATCGCCTAATTCCGTTTCAGCGAGCATACAAAACATCTTGAAACAATCGATGTTCAAGTAAATTAGCTCAGGGTTTGACTTGGAAACGAGTTTATTCCCCTCTTCAAAGAGGAGAATATAATCCACACCTTTTTTAAATTTTCTCCGCAAAAGACGTTTGGCATTGTCTTTTCGAGTAAAGCCCACCCATTGCCAAGCGTCATCAAAATTGACAGGAAAGGGATTAGAGTTTGAGGCGGTAAGCAACTCGTTGAAAGTATCATACAAGTGGCTGAAATCAAAGTGGAGTGACTGATAATCGATAAACCGCGTAGATATATTATCCTGATTATCTAGAAAAATAACGTGAGTTCGGGATTAAAAAGGACTTAAATAATTGTAAATGAATGGTTTATATTTCGTGTATTCGTAGGTTTGCGCCTACGGCTATTCATTGTCCGACCTCTTCGAGGTCGTGCATAAACTAAACATCACTTTGCGAACCCCGAATGGGGTTCTACTATGAATAGCCGTAGGTG
>RDXH01000193.1 GCA_004292745.1 Oscillatoriales cyanobacterium
GAGATGTCTAATGCCAATACTTTGATTCTTGGCATCAACTCGATTGGGGTTAACCTCTACGACAAAGCTAAGGAAATAGCGGTTAGCGCAATCCTTGATGACGGTTACAGAACTAGGCTCAGATGGCAAAACCCTAGACCAAATCAGCTTGACGATGCCGATTTTAGCTAGATAGACACCGCCATCTTCCTTCATGGAAAAACCACGGAGAGTAAGCCTTGCCGATTGGATGTTAGTTGTTTTCTTGAACTTAGGATATCCAACTTTGCGCCCTTTTCTCGATCCTTTGCAGGAGTCAAAAAAGTTCTTAAAAGCTGTTTCCAGAGCGGCTATAGATTGTTGTAATGGAACTACCGATACTTCACTCAACCATGCTCTTTCTTTGGTTTGTTTGGCTTGAGTAATAACCTGCTTTTGAAGGTCTGTCGATTTCAGCTTTTTCTCAGACTGTTTACAAAGTGCAAGCGCATCATTCCAGACTACTCGAACACAGCCAAATAACTGAGCTAGGCTCTGTTGCTGCTGGTCGGTCGGATAGATTCTGTAGCGATATCTTGCTTTCATTTTTGAGAGTGTATTCTTGTTCTATTATACTAGGTTTTGCCAATAGAATTAGGAATAATTAAAGCCGTCCTAGAAGGACGGGGCTTCAGACCCAGTTCTTTGGTGAATCGATCGTGTGAGCGTAAGTCACCTCATCTTTGCCCACTTCAATTACCAAATCATCTCCTTTGCCGGGGCGATCGTAAACCATCGCCATTAAAGGTGCGTTCTTAATCAGTTGTGCATCACCGAGTTCTGAACCGATGATTTCGATCGAGATATGCCGGCCGCGATTGCCATCGGTAAACTGATCGAAAAATTCACCCCATCGCTCGCGGGGCACAGATTTGTTTATTTCAATCTTATTGGTCATTTCCATTTTATTCACCATGATGATTTCTTATTATTCTTGTTGTTTTTTTGATTTTTTATTTATTTTTTCATTAGCAGGATTTTTTGTCATCTATCTTAGGTTTAAAAGCTGCATATCCTCAGAGGTAGATCATCCCTAATTTTTCACGGGATAATTCTCGCTTAACAAGTCCGACTTCCTGTTCCACAAAGAGTTAACTTATGGTGGGGTGGACAGGAGAGCCAGTCCTGGCAAAGCTGATTGCAAATGGTGCAATATCTAAGTTTTTAGTGACTGCTGACTCCATCAGTCGTGCGTCCACTCATTTCAGTCTCGTGGATGCGGTAAATGGCGATCGCCTCTGAACGTCCCTCAGCATCAATCCAGGTGCGATTGATCGCAGGTGACAGCATGGGATTGCGCTCTTGGATGAAGTGCATGGCTCGATCGATGTCTTCCTTGAGAGTGAGACGGGAGGCTCTACCATTGACGATCGCGCTGCGCCAATGGAGCGCATCCTGAATTTCTTCTACCTGTAGGCACACTTCTGGATTGGCATCTATGTCATGAGTCTTCATGCCGATCGTGGTAAACAGGTAGATTTCCTGTTCTTCGATATAATAATTCATGGGCATCACGTAGGGTTTGCCTTCGTGTATGCAGCCAAGATGACCGTATCCTACTGTGTGTAGAAGTTGCTCTATTTCTTTTGAACTCATTTCATCAATATCTAACATTACTATTTTCCTAAAAGTTTAGTTAATTAGTAGTATTGAATACAAATAATCTCGGCTTTACATCTGTCCTGAGATAGAGTGGGTCGCCTCAAGAAGTAGCTCTTAACCCTGGTTTTAAGACCACAACTGCGGTGTCTTCCTTGCTAATCGTGCTGGTCAACATTGAATTAAAATGCCTGCCATGGTTAACTGACAAAACTAGGAAGCGAAAAATCGATCCCAATTCTCAAGGGGCTGCTCAGTCTATCATGTGTATCGCTGAGCGAGCATTGAGGAATTGAGAGGATGGAAAGCCCATGCCTGGTAAATGGCGATCGCTTCTGAACGTCCCTGAACATCAATCCAGGTTCGAGCCATCCCAGGTGAAAGTGTTGGATTGCCATTTTCGATGAAGTGCATGGCTCGATCGATTTGAACCCTCCGACCATTATAGATGGGTTCGGATACCTCAGAGCTTTTTACTTAATACTGCCGACAAGTTAGCTACCTTAGATCGGTCTGAAAAACTTCTGTTTAAGGTAATTGGCGACACAGTGCTGGCAATTAAGGGGTATCATACTGAGCAATAGGTCAGTAATCGGCTCCGTTTACAAGACCAGATACCAGTAATTTCGCTTAGGTGTCAGGGAGTTAACCCTCGTGTTGGCGATCGGGACTTCTGCAAGACCCCTCAACGGAATAAAAAACTGATGCTCCAAATTGAAGCAGTATCGGGCGATTACCATAGGTTTGTCTACTGTGTAACCAACTTTCTCGGTGCTATTTACATTGGTGTTTCAGTGATCTAGTTAAATTGATGACGCGATCTAGGAATTGTGACAGAAGAAGTATTTGCACAACCAGATCGTCTGTCTAGGATGTTCTAAAATAGAGAGAGTAGTATGAAAATAGCACTAATCCATGATTACTTGACACAACCCGGTGGAGCAGAGCGTGTATTTGAATTGCTATGTAAACGCTACCCCAATGCAGATATTTTCACGTCTCTATACGAACCTAAACGAACTATAGATCTAGGCGAACGTGAAGTTCGCACAACTGTACTTCAGAAGGTTCCAGGGGCAAGTAAAAATTTTAGGCTAATGGCTCCCTTTTATTTTTCAGCCTTTCGAGCCTTGGATCTAAAAGACTACGATCTGATTATCAGCAGCACCACGAGCTTTGCTAAAGCTGTCCGAAAAAGACCAGGAGCAATACATATTTGTTTCTGTCACAATGTCACTCGTTTTTTGTGGGATACCACAACTTATCTGCGAGACTATGCTACCTATCGAAATCTTTCTGGTATGCTAGAACCGATTTTTCAGCAAATGAGAAAAGCCGATCTGGATTCCGCTCAAGAGCCTGATTTTTATATTGCAAATTCTAGCACTGTTGCCAGTCGTATCCAGAAATTTTATGGCAAGGAAGCAGTTGCGATCAACTATCCCATTGATGTCAAAAAATTTATTTTTTCTAAACAGAAGGAGGACTTTTATTTGACCTCTGCTCGTCTGCTTGGTTACAAACGAATTGATGTGATTGTTGAAGCATTCAATTGGCTGGGATTGCCATTATTAATCACGGGTGATGGTCCAGAGCGAGAGAGGCTGGAGTCGAGAGCTTTAAAAAATATTAAATTTCGTGGTATTGCTTCGCCCTAACTACCCAGAAATTAATGTAGAGGAGATTAAAAAATCCTTAGTCGTCACTCAAGTGGCAGATGAGAAGGCAAAAACCCAGACTAAGATTTTTGAAGCAACTTACACGGCTAATAATCCGACTCAAACCCAGAAAGTGCTACAAATAATGCAACGGGTTTATCTGGAGTACAACCGAGAACAGCAGAGACTACGTTTAACTAAAGGTCTTGTCTTCATTGATGAACAATTACCCAAGGTTCGCAAGAACGTTGCTCAAGTTGAGGCTACCTTAGAAGAGTTTCGCAAAAATCAAAATCTAATTGAGCCGGAAGTACAAGCAAAAGCTCTGACTGAGGCAATTAATAGCATTCAGCAGGAGCGACGGACAAACCAGGCGACTCGAAAGGAGCTTCAGGCTCAATATGACTCTTTGCAGCAGCAACTTGCTAGTTCTCCGCAGGAAGCACTCGCTGCGGCACGGCTAAGTCAGTCTTCTCGTTATCAAGCCTTACTCAACGAAATCCAAAAGACAGATTTAGCCATTGCCCAGCAACGGATACGCTTCACTGACAAAAACCCAATTGTTGAAAAGCTACTCTCGGAACACAACAAGCAACTAAGTCTCTTGCAAGCAGAAGGGCAACGTGCTACACCAGAACTCTCTGCTCAGATCTCGGCCACGGGAGAAAGCCTTTTGAAAGAAAGGCAACTCGGTACAACTGACTTAACTATCGCTACTAAGCTTCTGGATATTCAGACAAATTTAAAAGGCTTAACTGCACGCGACGAAGCACTGGGAAAAAAAGAGCAGCAGCTTCGTGCAGAACTCGATCGCTTTCCTAATCTATTGGCTAAGTACACTCGTCTACAAACAGAGATACAACTCAAGCGTGAAACATTTCAACAGTTAGAGAAAGCACGGCAGGACTTAAGCCTGGAAATTGCCAGAGGTGGATTTGATTGGCAAGTTGTCGAAGTACCGCAACCCGGTACAAAGAGTATTTCCAAAAAAAAGCAGAACATAATGCTGGGTGTCGTGGTGGGCTTGTTCTTGGGTGTTGCTGTGGCTTTTGCTCGCGATATGTTGGATGATTCTGTTCATAGCTCCGATGAGTTAAAAAAACTGGTTGCCCTGCCTCTACTAGGAATGACTCCACACCTACCGCAGGTCAAGAAGAATAAACCAATCATTAAGCTACCTTTCGGCAAGGGTCAAGTTTCTGCGAGTTGGGCAACCGAACCAATCATCAAGCTACCTTTCGGCAAGCCGGAAGGTATGTCGCCTTCCACCATTGAAGTAATTCATAGTCCACCTGCTTGGGAATCCTTTGACCGAATTTATAAGAACATTCAACTTCAAAATTCTGGTTCGACTTTCAGTCCTTTGGTAATTACCTCAGCATTGGATGGTGAGGGAAAATCAACCATCGCATTAGGTTTGGCAATTAGTGCTGCGCGCCTACATCAGCGGGTACTGCTAATTGATGCTGATTTCCGTCAACCTATGCTGCATCAACAGCTCAATCTCCCTAATGAGTATGGGCTTTCAACTCTGCTGGAAAGTAACGCTACGATGCCCATACGCAGTTATGTTCCATCATCAGACTTATATATTGATGTTTTGACTTCTGGGTCAATACCCGAAGATCCCGTAAATCTGTTAAGTTCTCCTCAAATGCAGAGATTAATCACAGGGTTTGAGCAGAGTTATGATTTAGTGCTGCTGAATGCACCTCCTGTTTTAGGGATGGTAGATGCTCTGTTGGTTGCATCCTGTTGCCGGGGGGTAGTGTTGGTGGCACGCATTGACCTGGTGACAAAAACAGCGCTCAGTGATACTACTGCCATGCTGAACAAGTTAAATACGATCGGGCTGATCGCAAATGGGGGTACTCGTACTTAATTCTGAAAAAAATGATGGCTTCTTGACACGCTGATTGATAATTCTCCTGGGTAGCGATCGCCCTTCAACCTCATTTTCTACGATCCCCAACCTATAAAGTGGCGATCGCCCGCTTCGATCTTTCTTGAGACCACTCAACTCAAAACCTTACCAGGCAAAGTCTTTCAACTTGGTTATCACCCCGCGAAGGCGATCGACATCACTTATTCGCGTCCGTTCTATACATAAAATTTTGGTTTTGTCAATATCAAAATTATAAATAAAAAAAATTGACCAACGCCCTATTGACTTGTTTTTAAACTGTGTTAGTGTATATCAGTAATTATGCTTAAGTAATGTATGTACAATTTAAATTTTTACATATTTTTACATACTAACCATGATTAGTGAGATTAGGATAAGTTAATTCAGAACCTATGACCAATTCAGCACTCTCAAATTTCAATATCTATTCCTCTGTAGAGCAACAGCATTCAAGCCATTACTTACCTCACTGCATTCTTAAGTGGCGACAGGGACAGTTAGTTATTCGTCAGTCTCGGACAACAGACCAAACAGCCTTATATCTCGGCGTTTGAGACTGAGCAACAGCTAGTAGAATGCTTGAAACAATCTCCTGTACGGCTGGTTCGCCTCCATCTAACCCTCGGTGAGGCAACCCTGAAGCTCTGGGCAGATGCCTGTGAGCAAGCGAACAAACCCGTGTTTCTACGGGGGACCATTCAAAAAACATTTCAAAAGCAAAGCCAACTTAGTCCCCAGCCCAAGCAATGGATGGACTCAATTGCCGCCTTTCTTTTGCTTTTATTGCTCAGTCCGATTATACTGGCGACATCTATACTGATCTACCTCTATCCACCAGAGCCGATTTACCCTAAGCAATGGTACATGGGCACAGGAGGCAAGTTCTTCCCGCTTCTCAAGTTTCCCACGAGAGTAGCTAATGATGATTCTCCTACTACACCTTTAATTCGTTGGATGTGTAAGTACAAAGTTGATAAATTACCACAGTTGTTCAATGTGCTACGCGGTGAAATTAGCTTGAAGGATTCATTCTGTCCTTTGACGATCTCTGAGGCAGTACGGCTCAAATTGGAAGGTCAACAATAGGTAAGCACATTATTGGAAATTGCAGAAGCTCAGATTCAGGGAAACAATTCAAATGAGGTTGATTTGGTTGTAGATAAACACTAAATCTTCAATTTAAAAAGCTTCTGCACTTTAGGCAAAGTTTATGGAAGCAATGGAGGGCTAACGCCATGCTTCTCTAACGCACCTACAAAAATCAAGATTTTTCGGGTAATCTTGATTCTGTCTTGGAAATTATAACCCAGATTCCGCACCTCCTAAATGTAGGGGTGGCACACTCTAACTACGGATACAGATAGCGATTAACGATGAGCTAAAGTCCATAGATAGCCAGTGAAAACTCCAACTATGGAAGTGTAAATAGGTAAAAAATAAAAAAAAATTAGTGACTGGTGGATCGGGTTTTATAGGTTATGCCTGGATTAAATGAATATAAGCTAATATATTTACCAGTTTCTTAGTTTATCCCTACTACCTAGAAAAACTCATGACCCTTAAACTTCCCTCTCCAATTCGGAGCCTCCTGAAGGCTACGAAGTTCTGGCAGGAAAATTATTTATTCCTGCGAGAATTCAAACACTTTCCTAAAGTTGTAATCTTAGCTCTAGTATTTTCATTCCTGGCAGCGACTTTTGAAGGGGTTGGTATTGGGTTTCTGCTTTCGTTTTTACAAAGCTTGACCAATCCTGATGCAGCACCGATTAAGACAGGAATCGGCTGGTTTGATATTTGGGTTTTGGGAGTAAATACATCTGCTACTAGCCGGTTCTACCGAATATCAGCTTTAATATGGCTGAGTACCTGGACACGAGCATTATTTAACTATTTGGCGTATACTTATACAGAAAATTGTCAACTCAATTTGATGGATCGGCTCCGTAAACAGATTTTTGAACAACTTCAGGCTGTAAATCTGAGTTACTTTGCAACGACAAAATCAGGAGAATTAATTAATACAATATTCCTCGATTATATGACCCAACACAAGGCAAGGTGCTTATTAATGGAATTGATCTACGACAGTTTGAGATCAACTCTCTGCGACGACAACTGGCTATAGTGAGCCAGGATACTTTCATTTTTAATACTTCTGTCCGGAACAATATTGTTTATGGAAAAGAAGGCGCCACAGAACAGGAAATTAAAGAAGCAGCTCGACAAGCCAATGCTCTAGAATTTATCCAAGAGATGCCTGAAGGCTTTGAGACTCAACTCGGAGACCGAGGGGTACGATTGTCGGGTGGTCAACGCCAACGGATTGCGATCGCTCGTGCTTTGTTACGCAATCCAGGAATTTTAATATTAGATGAAGCAACTAGTGCCTTAGACTCTGTATCAGAGCGATTGATTCAGGAGTCTATAGAAAAGCTTTCTGTAGGTCGTACCGTAATTGCGATCGCCCATCGCTTATCTACAATTGCCAAAATCGTTTTTAATTCACATAAGTCCTTGAATGGAGAATCAAATGACTAATCAAATAGCGCTATTCAGCAAACTTATCGCAATATAGATCTTCCAGCTACCGAAAAAAATACCCGGTATTGGAAGCGAACCAACCTAAAAGAGGGGGTGTATCAGCCCTTTCAACAGCAGGCACTGGTTGATCGTTCCATTCACGTATCTAATGCAATCATAATCAGGAAAGATGCAATAGATTGGGAAAATGATTTCCCATCACCAGGGGCAGATATTTATTGGGACTTTTATATCTCCTATTTGGCTTGTCGTTCTGGTAAAGCGGCCTATTACTGTAAAGAGAGGCTAACTCAGTATCGTGTGCATAATACCTCTATGACACAGTCAAATACTCGAGATAATTTTCAAATGAAGTGTAGGTGGGCTACATCGGAAATCTTCTGCTATGAGCGCATTATAGAAGATACTGAGCTACAGGAGTTTAAGCCTTTCTTCAACAAGAAGTTGGCAAGGGCGAAAACAGCTTTAGGAATGAGCTTTTTACGCAATGGACAGTCAGATTTGGCACGCCCTTACTTCTTCCAGGCCTGGGGACAGCACAAGAACTTGCGAACAGTTATAGCTATTATACTTAGCTTCATGCCAAAGTCATTGTCAGGTCATTTTTGAGCATTCTGACAGATATTTTCAGTTCTCAATAGGTAATCAAAACTATAGTGAGGTAAAGCTTTCTGAATTTTTGCGACTGGAATGTCGTAGACCATACATAGTAAATTAAATGTGGAAGAGGTGATCAAATGCTGGATTGGAATGACACTCAAACGGATTACCCTAAAGATTTAGGTATCCATCAATTGTTTGAAGCTCAGGTAGAGCGATCGCCCGACGCTGTTGCCGTGGTGTTTGAAGACCAGCATCTGACTTATCGAGAGTTGAACTGCCGTGCTAATCAACTGGCACACCATCTGCAAACCTTGGGGGTCGGCACCGAAGTTTTGGTAGGCATCTGTCTAGAGCGATCGCTAGAAATGGTAGTGGGACTATTAGACATCTCCCAAAAAGAAATAGTTTGCCGATCGCTCTTAAATTATAATGGAACTTTACCTCAAAAAATATGAGCCAGCTCCGAGAATATATTGAA
>RDXH01000194.1 GCA_004292745.1 Oscillatoriales cyanobacterium
CTCTTTTTCCTCGCTGTTTTTACCTACATCCAATCTCCTATTGTAGCACTTTCGCAGCCTGCAATGCGATCGAACTATGAATCAATTAACGTCAAACATTTCCTGGGCGATCGCAAAATCAAAGTCTCCAACCCCAAAGATATCGCATCAAAACTCTTCAGTAGTGACCAAGAATCTGAAGGCAGAAAAAGCGATGGAATTTCGGTGGAATATCCCACGCGAGAAACAGCAGTAATTGTACATACAGTCATTGGTTTAGCTGACGATTCTGTTGCTGCAATGCGCCACCGTATCGAACTTGCATTCAAGCAAAATAAGTGGGAAATTGTCTGGATAGGCAGACAATCAAAGTGTCAGCCAAATCGCGGGCATCAAAATTGGGCGGCGGGTCGTTGTAAGTAGGAAAAATGATAGATTTTAGATCGCTAATCCCCCGATCTTCACCGTGGGAGCAGTCTAAAATCTAACATCTAACATCGCACAACGATCCCACAGAATTCTGGTTAAGCAAATCTCCGTCGCAACAGAGGTTGAATGCTCAACAATGCTACTGCATCAAAGGCTAGCAATACTAACAATGCTCCTCCAAAGGTGACATTACCCCAGGGAGCTTGCATGACGACACTTGCTAGGGACCAATCGCTGTGTAGGTACAAATAGCGGATGGGTTCGATCGCATAACTGAGAGGATTGAGAGTCACCACAACTTGCAACCAGTCTGGCATAAAGGACAGCGGCGCGAGGGCTGTGCTGGCAAATAATAGTGGCAAGTTAGTAACAAAAATTACCGCTATTAATTCTACGTGGCCGGGAAGAGCGAAGGCTAAACCCAGGCTCAAACCCGTGACACCCAAAACTAACAACAGGACTATGAGGGCGATCGCCCCTAGTCCGGCAATTCCGGGGAATCCCGCGCCCAAGAATGCGCCCGCAGTCACAATTGCACCGGTTTGGATGAAGCTGAGGGTGACGATGAAAATAGCTGAAGCTAGGACGATGGAAAATCTGGAAGCTAGCGGCGCGACTAATAAGCGGTTGAGAAATCCGAATTCGCGATCGAACATAATCGGCAAACCAGCATTCAGCGCCCCTGCAAAGGCAGTAAAAACGATGACACCAGCGCCGAGAAATTGTCCGTAATTTTGGCTTTCTCCGAACAAGCCGGCGGGTGCATTTTCAAATAGCGCACCGAACAAAACCAACCACATCAGTGGCTGAATAATTCCTGCAACTAGCGTCGAGGGGCGGCGCTGTAATTGAATAAACAGGCGCTTGGTTAATGCGAGTGTTTCTTGGATGAAATCGCCCAGCAGGGAACTCGAAGTGTCAGCGGATGGCGTAGCGAGTGGCCGCTGCTGGTTGAGGTTGTTGGGGGATGTAACAGTACCGCTCATAATTGCTTGTTGATTAAATCTAACTATCTTTAGGGTAGCAAGTCTGGAGGAATTGGTGTTAGGCTGGAGCTCGCCCTTACAATTGTTGGGGGTCAAGAGTCTCTATCAAAAATGGCATCGCCCAAACCAGTAGTTTAACCTTGTCTGTTGATGTTACAGCCGATCGCCATTCCATCAGCCCCGACATCTATGGTATGAATAATTATGCCATAGATCGGACCTTAGCCCAGGAGTTGCGAATACCAGTGGAACGCTGGGGGGCTAATCACACCAGTCGCTACAATTGGCTTGTTGATTCCTCCAACAGTGGTGATGACTTTTTTTTCATGGGTGGTGGGGATAATAAAAATCCTATTCCGGGGGATTCTATAGATAAAATCATCAAAACTAACCGCACCAATGGTAGTAAAAGTATTGTTACTATTCCCATGATTGGCTATGTCAATAAGTTTAGCACTTGGAACTGTGGTTTTAGAGTATCGAAATATGGCCCCCAAGAAAAAACTAATCCTTACATTTTTCCAGAAGGTGATAAATGCGGCAATGGTAAGCGTCCCGATGGTACTGTAATTACTAATAATAATCGGCTGGATGTCAGTATTGTTAGCGACCCAAATTTACAAAAGCGGTGGGTTCAACACTTAGTTAAAACCCACGGTACTGCCGCTAAAGGTGGTGTCCAAATTTACCAAATGGACAACGAACCAAGTGGCTGGGGAAATACTCACCGCGATGTTCATCCAGAACCGACGAGTTACGATGAATTGCGCGATCGCACTTACCAATATGCCTCCATGGTAAAAGCGACAGATCCTAGCGCTAAGGTACTAGGACCATCGGATTTTGGCTGGCCTGTCTATGTGGATTCTGGCGTTGAGGGCGATCGCCAAAAACACGGCGGTGTCTGGTTTGCGCGCTGGTATTTGCAGCAAATGCGCGCTTACGAAACAAACAAAGGTGTGCGGATTCTCGATTATTTTGACGAACACTATTATCCTTCGGCGGAGAATACCTGTATAGCCCTTTGTCCCGCCGGTGATGCCAAAACCCAAGCGCTGCGGCTGCGATCGACTCGTTCTCTCTGGGATGCAACTTATACTGATGAAAGTTGGATTGGAAAATACAATCCTCCCCTCACAATTCTTCCCAGGTTTAAACAGTGGATCAAGCAAGATTATCCAGGTACAAAACTGGCAATTACTGAATACAATTGGGGCGCTTTAGACTCGATAAATGGGGCTTTGACCCAGGCAGATATCCTGGGCATTTTTGGGCGGGAACAAGTGGATTTAGCTACGCTCTGGGGACCTCCTCAGTCATCGGAACCGGGGGCTTATGCTTTCCGAATGTACATGAATTATGATGGCAAAGGTGGTAAGTATGGTGATACTTGGGTGCGCTCCCGTAGCACTAATCAAGGACTTTTATCAATCTATGGTGCTCATCGGAGTATAGACGGTGTTTTGACCCTGGTAGTTATTAATAAAACTCCGAATAATATCACTAGCAATTTGAGTTTGAAAGGGTTTAATCCAGGGGGTAAGGCTCAAGTTTATACTTACAGCAAGGCGAATTTGGGGGCGATTGTGCGTCAGAGCGATTTGGGTGTCAGCGCTGCGGGATTTGGGGCTACTTACCCAGCTAATTCTATAACTTTGGTGGCGATTCCCAAGTAGTTATAATTGAGGGATAAACTATTTTTTGACAATCGCAATTAACTAAGCAGTTAATTGCTTCTATATTTGACTCCAAACAGCATCTAGATGACTCTGGCTACCAACTAGATGCAAACTAGATTCAGTCCGGGCTGAATCACCCGGAGTCCTGAAGTATACAATAGAGGTTGCTGAACCGGCACACTGCCCGATCGCTCGCCCCCAGCAATTTGTTACCCTAACAGTAGAATCTCCCTTCCCTCAACTCCTCCCATGAACAACGCTTCTCCCCTGATTCAAACCGTTACACCCGAACGCTGGGCCGGCTTTAGCATGGACTTTATTGGGGCCGGTTACGCGGGTTTGGTGGTCAAAAACGGTCGCGTGGTGCGTACCCTGAAAGCGGGACGCCATTTCACCTTCGCCCTTCCCTTGCTGGAACAGTGTCAAATTGTCCTGGTAGATACCAAACTGCGTAACTTGGACGTGCAATCCCAGGGCGATTTTTTGTCGAAAGACCGGTTTTTAATTGATGCTACACTGACAGTTATTTATCAAGTTATAGACCCCAAAAGAGTAGCTTTGGAATTGTCAGATCCCATCGCAGCTTTAGCAAGTGCTGTGAAAGATTGCATGGGAGTTGCGATCGGGCAAATTCCCCTCAACCAGCTTATCAGTCAAGGAAGGCTGTTGCTGCGCCAAAATTTGCTCGATCGCGTCCAAGATTTCTACACTTTAGGATTCACCTTAGAAGATGTCAGAATTGGCGATGTCAGCTTTCCCGAAACAAACGGAGTGATTCGCCAAGTTGAAGGAATGAGCGCCAGACAAGAAGCAGAAAATTCCGCCTCCCTACAAATGAGAATTGCCGAAGCAGGGCGGCCAATTCTGCCTCAAGCTCCCGTACAACAGTTAAACTTAATATCAGCTCAATCTCCTGCAAGTCTGCCAACTTCTGATAGCGCCGGATTCGATCGCGATTTACAAGAACTCACAGCACAACTGGGTCAAAATAGTTTACCAGCACCCCAGAATCGCCCCCAACTTGCACCCACGGTATTGGCAAGTAGCGATCGCCAAACAACCGCACACTTAGTATACAAACTTTCAGGACAGGCGATCGCCCTCACCGCCAATCCCTTTACCATCGGACGGGAACCGAGCAATACTTTAGTGTTACAAGATCCGCAAAGTTCCCGCTACCATGCTCAAATCCGTCGGGCCAATGACGAACAAGGAAAACAGCGGTATCAGCTTGTGGATTGTGGCAGTTCCAATGGTACTTTTGTTGGCGGACAAAGACTAGCGGCTCAGGAACCTTTTTGGCTAACGAGTGGTTGCGAAATTGCGATCGGCGACCAAAAATGGACGTTTCAAGGTTCGTAAGGGGGAAGATTTTGGGATTAAATTCATGGTCGAGCACTTTTTCAACTACGGGTATTTTATGATACTAACTTTTACAAGTTATACTTAGAAAAGTTGTGTGGATATTGAGGTTTTCAGTAATTATTAAAATGGGAGGATGATAGCTAGATATACAATTAGATGATGCTGAAAATTAATAGATACGTTGATTTATACAATTTTTAGCATTAATAAATGTTCGTTTTTGCTGATTTTGAGCGATAAAAGTGTCGGTAATTCCGCAGATCGACCTGTTCAAAATATTTAAAAATATAAGTTTCATTTTATACTAAAAAACTGTTCACTACAGAACCGTTTGAAAATTGAAAATAGCAGTAGGTGACAGAACACTAATTTGAAATTGACAGCAGTCCAATCTAAGACGGGGAGGGTAGGCATTCTTGGCACTACTCCCCCTCACAGACGATTTTGGATGTGTTTCACAGATTGGGGCAACCACGGGGGGATTGCCCCTACAAAGAATGAAACAGCGGGAGCATCCCATTTTTGCAAATATATCCGTAGGGGCGGTCAGGGAGAGGTGGCCCAATTCCCAATTCCCCATTCCCCATACTTCCAAGTAGGATTCTCTAACCAACCCTAGGGGGGATATCTCCACAAACGTTTCGAGGGAGAATCTGTAAAGATTGAAAATATAAGTAGAGGACAACCCCATGAACTTTTCTATACAATCTGTTTACAACTGGTACCGCGACACCATCCGTAACCCCAAGTACCGCTGGTGGATTATTTTGGGAACCCTAGCATATCTCGTAAGCCCGATCGACATTGCCCCGGATTTCCTGCCGGTGGTTGGACAAATTGACGATGTGGCGATCGCCGTGCTACTGATTTCGGAAGTTTCCCAAATGTCGATCGACTATTTTAAATCCCGCCAAGCTCAGACAAATTCCACATCTGAAGCCACCGGCAGCCCTTCTGAAGCTAAAACCAGCACCGTTGATGTCGATGCAGTTTCCGTACAATAACTGCGAAAAATCATTCCTGTTAGAGCCCCGGCTTCGCAAAAAAGTCGGGGCTCTTGCTATGGTGTAGTCCTGGACGCCTGATATCAATTCCGGTTGTATCGTCAGGTGATTTAACCGCGAAGGCGCTCTTGACGCGAAGGAAGAGAAGAGATTAACGTTCATGTGGTGTAGGGATGAAGCATTTGGGTGACAATCGCTCAGAAAAACCAGATTTTTGATGTCCAAATGCTTCATCCCACCCAGGATGGGCGATTTAAAAGATCTCAAATGGGTTCAATACAGGACGATGAAGAGAGGATTTTATAGGAGTTTTTTGATGCTGCTCAGACCGTGCTCCAAACCTGCTAATTTTAACAATGGTAAATCCCTGTTAAGCACAAATTTTTATAGATGAAATTTAGCCAAGTCGTAGAAAAACTGAATTTAGCCAGCAGTCGCACACTCACAGCGTCGGTGGCTACAGATCCTGAAATTACTGGCGCCGCCCCAGTTGATGAAGCTGCATCGGACAAAATCAGTTATATAGAAGGTGCGAAATTTGCCTCCCATGCAGCCTCGACAAATGCTTCTGCCTTAATTTTGCCCTTAGATGAAAGCCTCCAGGCTGAATGTGACGATCGCCACATTGCTTGGATAGCCGCACCCGATCCGCGACTGTTGTTTGCTCAAACCATCGCCCTGTTTTATCAACCGTTTCGCCCAACCTCAGAAATCCATTCCTCTGCCACCATTCACCCCACAGCACAAATTGGTGAAAATGTCTATATAGGCCCCCACGCCGTCATTCAACCTGGAGTGAAAATTGGCAGCAATGTTTGCATTCATCCCAATGTGGTAATTTACCCAGATGCGGAAATAGGCTCTGGCACTGTTTTACACGCTAACTGTGTGATTCACGAACGTACTCGGATCGGGGCAAATTGCGTGATTCATAGTGGTGCGGCGATCGGGAGCGAAGGTTTTGGGTTCGTGCCGACAGCGACAGGGTGGGTGAAAATGGAGCAGTCTGGCTGCACTGTTTTGGAAGATGGCGTTGAGGTGGGTTGCAACAGCACCATTGACAGACCCGCTGTTGGAGAAACTCGCATTGGTCAAAATACCAAGATTGACAATCTAGTACACGTAGGCCACGGCTGTCAAGTTGGGAAAAATTGCGCGTTTGCTGCTCATGTTGGCATGGCTGGTGGGGTCAAAATTGGCAATAATGTGATTTTGGCTGGTCAAGTCGGGATTGCTAATCAAGCTAAAATTGGAGATGGGGCGATCGCCACAGCTAAAGCCGGAATTCATAGTGATGTGGCACCAGGGGCGATCGTGACTGGTGTGCCGGCAATTCCCCACAAACTATTTCTCAAAGCCGCAGCCGTCTACAACCGCCTTCCAGAAATGTACCAATCTTTGAGGCAAATTCAGCGCCAGCTCGATCGATAGTCAGTTGACTGTTGTCAGTTGACTGTTGACTGTTGTCATTCTGGCTTAAATACCTTTTTATTTCTTAGTCTTGGAGTGGACTTTGTTTGACTATTAAGCGATTTCAACCGCCGAATGATAAAGGGAGTGGCTTTTTATTTCCAATGGCGGACTTGCTTATTGACCTAAAAATCATATAATTTGTCAAATTAAGAAAATATTTTTCGATTCACACCTAGGAGTTAACAGGAAAAATGTATATCGTACAAATTGCCTCGGAATGCGCCCCCGTCATCAAAGCAGGAGGCTTGGGCGACGTAGTTTATGGTTTGAGTCGGGAGTTGCAGAATTCTGGCCATGCAGTCGAGATTATTCTACCCAAGTACGACTGCATGAGGTATGACCACATTTGGGGATTGCACGATGCCTATCGGGATCTCCCAGTCCCTTGGTACGGTGGCGAAATCCTCTGTGATGTTTTTTGTGGCTGGGTACACGGCCAGTTATGTTTTTTCATTGAACCTCGTTCTCAAGATAACTTTTTTAACCGTGGCTGTTATTACGGTTGCCATGATGACAATATGCGCTTTGCTTTCTTCAGCAAAGCCGCTTTGGAATTTTTACTCAGAACTAACAAACGCCCTGATGTTATCCACTGTCACGACTGGCAAACTGGTTTGGTGCCAGTCATGTTATTTGAAATTTACAAATATAATTGGATGGAAAATCAGCGAGTCTGCTATACCATTCACAATTTCAAACATCAAGGTATGGGCGGTAGCGAAATTCTGCAAGCAACTGGTTTGAATCGAGAGGATTATTATTTTCAGTACGATCGCCTCCAAGATAATTTTAACCCTTTTGCCATCAACTTTATGAAAGGTGGCATTGTTTACTCTAACTTTGTCACCACTGTATCGCCACACCACGCTTGGGAAGCTCATGTGGGTGAGTTTGGCTACGGTTTAGGGCACACTTTGCATTTATATCAAGATAAGTTCCGTGGAGTTCTCAACGGTATTGATTATGATGTGTGGAATCCGGAAAGCGATCGCTACATTCCTCACCACTACACCCAGGAAGATTTGGCTGGAAAAGCGAAAACTAAACAGGCTTTACGCGAGCGACTTTTACTGCGAGATGCTGACAAGCCAATCATTACCTTTATCGGTCGTTTAGATGACCAAAAAGGCGTTCATCTCGTCCACCACGCCCTTTACTATGCTCTCAATAAAGGAGCACAGTTTGTGCTTCTAGGTTCGGCTACGGAAGCGGGAATCAATGCACATTTCCAGCACGAAAAATGGTTTTTAAATGACAATCCAGACTGCCATTTGGAACTAGGATTTAATGAGGAACTTTCCCACTTGATTTATGGTGGTGCCGATCTAATTGTGGTTCCGAGCAATTACGAACCCTGTGGGCTGACTCAGATGATCGGGTTGAGGTATGGGACAGTGCCTGTGGTGCGGGGAGTTGGTGGTTTGGTGAATACTGTGTTCGATCGCGATTACGACAGCAACCATCTCCCAGAAGTACGCAATGGCTATGTATTTTACCAAAGCGACTACTATGCTCTAGAATCTGCAATGGATCGGGCGCTCGGCTTGTGGTATGACTACCACGATGAATTTGAAAAATTGGTCGTTCAAGGCATGAATTGTGATAATTCGTGGAAATATCCAGCTAAAGATTATGTAGAAATTTACGAGCTAATTAGACATATAGCAGTCCTAAATGAGTCGTAAACTTTTTTACCCCACCCCAACCCGGACCTTATTAAGGTCCGGGAGTAAGAAATTCACAAATGATTTAGGATTGCTATATTACCTATTCTAGTGTTGGATGCAGGTCTAGGCAGCCAATACTGTTTCTTTATGCACAGTTCTGGAATGCTTTAACCGCAGAGGACGCAGAGGACACAGAGGAAGAG
>RDXH01000195.1 GCA_004292745.1 Oscillatoriales cyanobacterium
ATTGGAAGATTTGGACAGAAGAGAACAGTTTATTTATGACCAACAGGGGGCGATTATTAAAGCTGTTCAGGAAGGCATCGAACAAGGCATAGAACAAGGCAAGCGATTCGAGAAGTTGGCGATCGCCCGACAGTTACTTTCACGCCTAGACGATCGAACCATCAGTCAAACTACAGGGCTTAGCGTTGAGGATGTACGGAATTTGCGGGGCGATTCCTAGTTTAAAGTAATTGGGTGCAGCAACTGAAATATGCACAAAATATCCGCAGTGTGGAGTTTACCCGATCGCTCCGTGAGTCAGAAATATCAAACCCACCATCAACCCCTCGACATCGCAAACAGTGGCGCTACCCTTCAATTTGGTCTAAAATAATCAAAAATTATAAACAAGCCCAGAGGCGCTTAGGTGACTTCTAACGAGGCAACTGCACAAAACCAAAGTCAGAAAATGCCAGGAAAAGCCCCCTTGGGTTCTAGTTACTACGGCTTGTTAGGGCTGCATCCTTCCGCATCGCCGATCGCAATTAGGCGATCGTACCGGGAACTGAGCAAACTCTATCATCCCGATACCACCGACTTGCCTCAGTCAGTCGCTACCGCCAAATTTCAGCAGCTTAACAACGCCTACGCTACCCTTAGCAACCCAGAACGCCGCCTCGCCTACGACCTCACAATAGGCTATTCTCGGATGAACGTGATTCAGCAGCCCCCTGGCTTCGATACTCCGGTTTCCCAATCGCGGGAAAAAAATTTCAACTCGGCTTACCTCGATCCCACGGATCGCCCCCTTTCTCCAGGAGAAATATTCGCCCTGTTTATCATGGGGGCTACTTTAATCGGATGTTTGATGCTGGCGATCGCGATCGGGCTAATTCGTGGTAATTGACAACTAAAAGTTCTAAATTAAACATTAACCACAGTTTTCCCAATTCCCTCCCTCATTCCCCCCAAGGGGCCAGGGGGGTTGCCCAATTCCCAATTCCCAATTCCCAATTCCCAATTCCTTATGACTCTTCCTTCGGCTGACACCCCTTTGTACAACCATCCACTCCCAGAAATCGAGCAGTGGCTAAAAAGCCGCGGCTGCGAGCAAAACCTGCGGGAACTCCACTGCTGGAACATCGATCGACCTGCATGGAAAGCAGAACTCTCCCTCGACATCGACCAACTCACCATCCGCTACATCAATGCTGGAAATGACGGCCAAGATATTCAGCGCTTCTTCAAATATTCCCTCTCGCGTCAGGACATTGAAGCAGCTGTTTTTTCTGGGCCCTGATTTGATTTTAGATTTTAGATTTTGGATTGAAGAATAGATTTTAAGGTGGGAAATACAGACAAAAATCTGCATTTATGCTGCATTTATTCTGTACATTCACCTTTCCAATAATGCTTGTGGAACAGGCATCTTGCCTGTTCAAAACTAGCTTTTTTGGAGATAGCTAATCAATCAATTAATCTAAAATCCAAAATCTAAAATCCAAAATCGTTAGACTTTGCCAAATCGGCGACTGCGTTTCTGATAAGTAGACAAAGCGCGGTGAAATTCCGATCGATCAAAATCCGGCCACAGTGTCTCAGTAATATAAATTTCCGAATACGCCATTTGCCACAACAGAAAATTGCTCAATCGCATTTCCCCACTCGTCCGAATCAACAAATCCGGGTCGCAAACATCCGCAGTATACAGATAGCGTTTAAATAAAACCTCATCAATCTCAGAAGGCTGCAACTTGCCCTCCTGAACCTGAGTCGCGATCGCCCTACAGGCCTGCACAATCTCTTGGCGCCCCCCGTAATTCGTCGCCACCGTAAACCGAATTCCCTGATTATGTTGAGTTGCAGCCACCGAACGCTCAATTTCCGCCTGCAAAGACATGGGCAAAGCCTGCAAATTCCCCATAAATTGGATTTGCACGTCCTCGTCCACCATTTCCCGCAATTCTTGTCGCAACTTTCCCTCAAACAGACTCATTAAAAAATCCACCTCCCCGGCCGGCCGACCCCAATTTTCCGTCGAAAAAGCATAGGCCGTCAAAGCTGGAATTCCCCAATCTTTGCAACAGCGCAGCAATTCCTTAAGCACGCTAGCCCCTCGACGGTGGCCCGCAATCCTGGGCAACCCCTTATTCTTTGCCCAGCGGCCGTTCCCGTCCATAATCACCGCTATGTGCTTAGGTAGCCGTTCTTGTTCCAGATCCTCCGGAAGTTCTTGCAAGCAAATTCCTTGACTCATTTTTTCTCCCGATTAGCCGATGACGAACGGCGCAGTATCTGCTTTAAAAGTGTCCATCCCTTCAATCCTATCTGGCGTCCGAGATGACGGATCGGAATTGGGGTGACAGTTCTTTCTCCCTCCGACGGAAACAACTTCGCCTCCAGCAACTCTTTCAATTTGTTGCTTGTCAAAGGTCGATTTAAAGTTCCCATAAAGGCTAAAGAAATAGAACCCGTTTCCTCAGACACCACCACGCACACGCAAGCTTGCACCCGTTCGGTAATTCCCATCGCCGCCCGGTGGCGGGTTCCCAACTGTCGCGACGCGCTGCGATCGGACAGGGGCAAAATTACCCCCGCCGACACAATCCGCGAAGCTCTAATCAAAACAGCCCCATCGTGGAGCAAAGTTTGTGGTTGAAAAATCGTCTGCAACAATTCCTTAGACACTTCTGCATTCAGCTTCACTCCCGGAACTGAAAAATCGCGATCGTCGATCGGAGCATCTGTTTCTACAATTAGTAAAGCGCCCGTGCGGTTCTGCGAAAGTTCTTTTACTGCGTCCACAATTTCATCTATTACGCTATCCGGTTCGGGAGTAGGTCGGCGATCGCGTCCAAACAATTGTCTAATTTCCCCCCGACCCAATTGTTCCAGAAATCGGCGAAATTCTGACTGCAATATTACCGCCATTGCCACAGCCGAACCTGTCACCAAGCTGTTGAGGGCAACGTGCAACAGTCTCAATCCAGCCCAGTTGCTCACCGCTGCCGCCAGCATCAAAATAATAAATCCCCGTACCATCCACAGCGTCCGGCGCTCCCCAACAATGACGAGCACCAAATACGCAAGAGCAAATACCAATCCAATATCGATCGCCTGAATCAATAAGGACTGAATAAGGCCAAAGTCATAGCCAGATTGTTGATTGTTCATGGTTCATCGAACCTTACCGCCTGTGAACCGCGAACTCTGATGCACTCGAACCCGTGAACCATGAACAGTTGTTATTCCAATCGCGTGACTGAACAAGCAAAAAATCAAAATTTAAAAGACGATAGTCAAAAATTCCTTTTTAATTATCTTTCTTTTTAGTTTTTAGTTTTTACTTTTTACTTTTTGCTTTTTACTTTTTAACACCGAGTCTTTCAGGAAGACGGTCAAACCTTAGCAAATCCTCGTCAGTTTCCCGCTGTACGATCGTGTTAACTTCCCCATTGTTCACCAAAACCGCCGCCGGTCTGGGGACTCGGTTGTAATTAGAAGCCATGCTGTAATTGTATGCCCCTGTCGCCGTGACCACAAGGATATCTCCCGGCTGACACTTTGGCAATTTAGCATCTTTAATCAGAATATCGCCTGATTCGCAGTGTTTGCCAGCAACTGTCACTGTTTCCGTTAAGGGAGCAGACATTTTGTTGGCTGCGAGCACTCGATAAACTGATTGGTAGGTAATTGGACGTGGATTGTCCGACATACCGCCATCCACTGATAAATACGTCCGCACTCCCGGAATGACTTTTTCAGAGCCCACGGTATAAGCTGTGACGCAGGCTGTACCTACGAGCGATCGCCCTGGTTCGCAAAGCAATTTAGGCCATGGCAATTGGTGTCGATCGCAAGCTGCTACCACTGCGGAGCAAATTGTCTGTGCCCAGTCTTGAATGCTAGGAGGATCGTCCGTTTCAGTATAGCGAATGCCCAACCCGCCGCCAATATTAATTTCTGTCGCTGGCAAATCATAACTACGTGCTTTTGTCAAGGCCTGAATTATGACTTCGGCTAAATCATGATGGGGTTGCACTTCAAAAATCTGAGAGCCGATGTGAGCGTGTAGTCCCACGCACGATAACGACGGCTCCTCGCTGATAAATTTAAACACTTCACCCAGAGAGTTGGGATCGAAGCCAAATTTACTGTCGATTTGACCAGTTTTAATGTAATCGTGAGTGTGACACTCAATTCCAGGAGTAAACCTAACCATAACTCGTGTCGGCTCACCTGCTTTGTGAGAGACACCCAATTTTCCCAACTCTGCTAGAGTCTTTAAATCCCACCAATTGTCTGCGACGATGGTGCAGCCACTGGTGACAGCTAGTTCGATTTCCGTGCGGGATTTATTATTCCCGTGAAAGTAGATTTTGTCGGGATTCACACCAGCTTGTAGTGCTGTCTTAATTTCTCCAGAAGATACCACATCTATGCCTAAACCTTCCGAAGCCGCGATCGCACAAACCGCCAAACAACTCCAAGCTTTAGAAGCATAGAGCACTTGAGATTCGCCCGGATAGTACCGTTTAAAAGCATCTCGGTACTGGCTGCTGGTCGCCCGCAGCGTTTCTTCATCTAAGATGTACAGTGGCGAGCCAAATTGCTCCACCAAAGCTGTCACCTCGCAGCCTCCTATTTCCAACCGATCGCGACTGTTAACACTGGCTGTCAGTGGTAACAGTTCTTGATTGGGCGATCGACTTTCCCTGGGTTCTTGAGACTCAGACAGATACTGGAGTCCAGATTCTACCCCGATCGATTGAGTTAATACCATCGCGCCATAACTATCTTTACAGTCTTTCCCAGTGTACAATTGACCGCAAGCAATTGGGTCATCAGCGCCCAGATTGATGCTTTTGAGTAATTCTAAAATCTAAAATCCCCTGTGCGTTTTCTCGAAATTAAACCTCTGACCCCAGAACACCTGCCTAGTGCCGTAGAACTCGATCGCCTCTGTTTTGGGGGAATTTGGGCGATCGAAGGCTACAGGCGCGAGTTAGAGAGTCCTAATAGCGATTTATTAGGTTTATGGACCTGGGATGGGGCGGGCACGGGGACACCGCCCCTACAAAACCGGGCGGGCACGGGGACACCGCCCCTACAAAACCGGGCGGGCACGGGGACACCGCCCCTACAAAACCCCCCCAACTCTCATCGGTATCGGTTGTTTGTGGGCAATTTTAGAAGAAGCTCACATTATCATGCTGGCAATTCATCCTCAGTTTCAACGTCAGGGTTTGGGACAAGCTCTGCTTTTGGCTTTACTAAAATCGGCTTGTGACAGACAATTAGAACGGGCAACTTTGGAAGTGCGGGAATCGAATTTGGCGGCAGTTTCTCTGTACAAAAAGTTTGGTTTTAAAGAGGCTGGACGGCGGAAACGATATTACGAAGACACCGGAGAAGATGCTCTGGTAATGTGGCGCAGCGGCCTGGAAAAACCGGAATTTCAGCGATATTTGGCGGCCCTGAAAGTGCAGATGTGCGATCGGTTGTATCAGAAAAAATGGCATTTGGCGATCGAGATTTTTGAGTTATAGAGGCTGGTGAGTGGGATAAATTGTGCCTCTAATTAATAATTTTTGTAAAAAAAAGCCTCACCCAGATTTGGTAGAGGCGGGTTTAGGAGATAATTGTAAAATTACAGCAAATTTCAGATCGATCGAGTACACCCCAGAAACCCGGTTTCGCATACCCACAAACTTGAAAATCCCTGTATAACTGAGCACTGTCAAAGACCCAGGTGTCATGGTATAGTGCGCCATATCTTTAAATCATCTGAATTGAAGTTGTGAAGCTGAGAAAAGAATCTAAATCCTGTTTAAGGCTAAAGTGAATCATGAATTATAGGAACTTAGATGAGCAGTTAGAAAGTACCGAAAATGGAGCGATCGAAGTTGCAGGTAAATTCCCGGATGCAGCCACAAGAACTTCTGCGAATTCACAAACAGAATTCAATGCAGAAGAACTAGGACGTCTCTACTTCATTCGTCACGGTGAAAGTACCAGTAACGAACGCAACATTTTTGCTGGAGTTCTGGATGTTGACCTCACCTCCTTTGGCCGGTTGCAGGCACGCCGTGCCGGTGTTGACCTCAAGAAAAAAGGTACAAAGTTTGATGCAGTATATGTCTCCCACATGAGACGCGCTAGGCAAACCTGTGAAATCGCCCTTGCTGAAAGTCAAGCCCTAAAGTCGCCCGATATCCCTGTTCAAATCGACCATCGAATTAGCGAAAAATCCTTTGGCATTTTTGCGGGTCGCAACCTAAATCTGCTGCGTCTAGCCCTGGGCTACGAAGGCTTCGAGGAAATGTTGCACTCACACAACGAAGCACCCCCAGCAGGCGAAAAGATTTCCCAAGTTTACGCTCGCGCTGCCCGTTTCTACGAAGACAAAATTGTACCGCACTTGGAACGGGGAGAAACTGTTCTCGTAGTGTGCCACCAATATGTATTGGAGCCTTTAGCCCTTTATTTAAGTGGCTTACCACCGACAGCTTATAAACACCTGAAACTACCCAATGGTAAAGCTCTCAGTGGTGTGGAACTCGTCAAGTTTCGCGACAAGGAATCGGGTGGGACAGCAGCCCTGCGAAAAGAACTCAACGATCTTTCAATTATGTGGGCTATTTTGATCTATGCCACCGCCTTCTTACTGGGAAGTTTGGTAGGGGCAATCAGTGGCGGAGCAGGAGGGATTCCGTCAGCGCTATTTCGATCGATAATTGTGGCGTGTCTTGCCGCTTCAACGTTTTATACCTACCTAGACATTGACTTTGCAGCGAGTAAACGTAAAGTAACTTCAACTGTGAAGTATCTAGTTTACGGGTGGATGGCAGTGCGATGGATAATTGGGCTGTTATTAATATTTTCGGGATTTTTGTATCAAAGCGAAGCCGATTTGTACAAAGTTTTGTGGGTGCTGTTTTGGATGGTGCCGCCAGCCTTGACTTCCCCAGTTTTATCCGTGCTTTGGGGCGGTAATCTTTATCCGTCGGCCCTGTTGTCAAGAACGCTATCAATCGTTGCGCCTCTGGCGCTGCTAGCGACATTAAAGGTTGCTAATTTACCCATTAATGTTGACAGTTTGATCTTTTTCGGAGTCATTCTAATTTTAGGTCTGGCAATACCGGGTGCGATCGCCCAGTTTTGGCGTGACAAATCTCCGGTTGAATCAAACCACCACAGTAAGAACTGGAAATTCATCGGCGTGCTGGCTGTTGCATTCATGGCCTTGGCAACAGGGTTTCAGTTTACTCCATCAACATTCCTCAGCGATATATTTTCCTCAACGGATACAGCGCGATCGCTAGCTTGTCTGCAACAGCTAGCAATTGCAACTTTGGTTTTTCTTTCAATGCGCGCAGCAGCTACATTAACCTCAGTAGTGACAAAAGGCAAGCTAAGCAAAGCAGAAGCGAGGGATGCTTATATCCTGCTGGTGAATCCAAACTTTTTCCTTTGGGCTGCTCTTTTCATCGGTGTTAGTGCAACTACTTCGGATGTGAAATATGCAGTTTTTTGGGCATCGCTGGGCTTTTTCTGCATCCCGCTCATTGAGCAGATATTGTTTATGAATTCATTTGGCAATGACATATTGAGAGAAACACTGCGTTCTTCGAGAGTGGCAACAGAAGATGTTAAAAAGCTGTTCCTGCAATTGGATACGGATGGAAGTAAGTCGCTCGATCGAACTGAGATTATGGAGTTGTTAGGACTAATCGAAGATATGACAACAGGCGAACGCAGCTCTGAAGAAGTCAGGAAATACGTCACTGATTATCTTTTCAACATTCTTGACAGCGATAAAAATGGCACTGTCGATTTAGCAGAGTTAGAAGAGTATGTATCAACCTATGGGTTGGTTGCCAACCTGAACGTCGTCTCTGCTATTGCATCACCAGTAACAACATAACTAAATTATAGCGATCCTAAATGAATTGTGTAATTGTTGTAGGGGCAAACCCACCGCGATCGCCCGAATCAGTGGGGGTAGGCACTCTTGGCACTACCCCTACATATTTGTACAACTGATTTAGGATTGCTATAGCTTGACAAAATGGAAAGAATATGTATTTAGGAAAAACAGGAAAAAGTGTGGTTAAAACCACCGCATCTGTAATGATTTAGGATTGCTATAGTTGTTGCCTAGTTTGATACTGTCCCCGAAGTGACAATCATACCGATCGCGCATTAATTACGCTACCTCGCTGGTTTCTTTAACAGCAGATTGACTCGATTGAGCTACATAGATACCGCATAAAATCACGACAAACGCCACCAAGTCAATGAAACCTAAGCGTTCAGAGAAAATTACCCAAGCGAAGATTGAGGCAAGGACTGGCTCGAAAAGCAGCGTGACGGCGACGAACCCTGACGACAGTTGGCTGAGGCTGTAAGCCAAAAGTCCTTGACCCAACACTTGGCACAAGATGGCTTGCAAAATTACGAAAAACCACCCCATCCAGGAATGGGGAAACAATGTTTCTTGGGCGAGTGCGAGGACGGGAAACGCAAACATAGTCGTGAAGGCGCAGCGCCACAGCAATAAGGTTGCCGTGGTAAATCGTTCTCGTAGCAGTTCTAGCAGTATCAGATACGCAGCAAAACAAATCCCCGATAGCAAGGCGAGGGCATTACCTTGTACTTGGTCAGTAGCGAACTGCACGTCATCCAATCCCATAGCGATCGCTCCCCCCAGTGCCATGATCATGCCAATAATGAATCTGCTATTATAGCTCCGACCTAATAACAACCACCCCCCCAAACCGACAAACAGTGGGTTCAAACCACAAAATAACGTAACGTTGGCAACGTTGGTTTGAGTCAGCGCCAAAGACCACAGGAGGAAGTAGGTCGCTCCGAAAGTTCCCAATGCTACCAATAGCCCCAATTCTCGTCTCGTAAAAGGCTTCTGTTCTACGGGTTGGTTATCAGATTTTTGGTGGCCCAAAGCTTCAAGTCCGCTCAACAACCCAAAGATGATGGTAGCGATCCAGCCGCGATGGAATGCTACGGCATTTGAACCTATTTCTCGTTCGCACAATTTGACGAGGATTGGTGCTAAAGATAGGGGGATTAGGCTGGCAAATAATGAAGCAGTTGCGATCCAAGTTGGTGTTCTGGACAACGGTTGCTCTGCTAATTCCAGTTTGGCTGTCATACTTTTTAACAAATGTGTTGACATCTAATTGTGCTAATTTTTTTTGAGCCAAGTCTTGTTCAGTTGCTTGCCTTTGAAACAAACAGTAATGGTGACTACCCGCTCTCTAGCCGATTTTGCTGGATATCGACAGCAGCTTGGCTAGATACGGCTAGGTATAGACCGATGAGAACTAGGACAAAACCTACCCCATTCGAGAAACTTAACTTTTCCCCAAATATTGCCCAAGCCAAAATGCTGCTAAATACTGGCTCTAACAAATGTACTAAGGAGACAACCACTGAGGAGAACCGAGCAACGCTATATGTTAAAAGTCCCTGACCTAAAACTTGGCAGACGAGGGCGAGAAAAATGACGAACAGCCACCCATTCACTGAAGAAGGAAAAAGCCGATCGCCAGTGAACACAAGTATGGGCAAGATGGAGAAAGTAGCGATCGCACAAACCCACAACTGAATTGTGATGGGGTCAAATTTGGTTCTCAGTTGTTCTATCACCAGCAGGTATGCACCCAAAAAAACCGCAGAGAGGATGGCTGCTATGCCTCCTGTGACTTCACCAGTGGCGATTTGGATCTGCTCGATTTCAATGGCGATCGCTCCCCCAATGGCGACGACCATCCCAATCAGAAATTGGCGGTTAAAGCCTTGACCGAATAACAACCACGCTCCTAAGCTGGTAAATATCGGGGCGAGATTATGCAGGATTGTCGAGATAGCGATGCTGGTCTGAGTCAGCGACCAAGCTACAAAGGATAAGGTGGCAGCAAAAAAAATCCCAGCACCCAGCAATAGCTTCATCTCCTGACTGGTGTATGAGTGCTGTTGAACAGGTTTGTCACCAGAAAGTCTCTGACGTATCGCCTTGTATCCTTGCCACAGCCCGAAGACGACACTACCTAGCCAAAAGCGATTAAATATTGTAGCATTGGGGCTGAGTTCAGCTTCACTCCATCTAATGAAGATAGAGCCAAAAGATATGGCGACTACACCGACAAGTAATGAGGCGATCGCCATCGTCGTTTTATTGGATTCATTCATCAGGGGTGAAACAAATATAAAACAGAAAAATTTATGATAGGCTGTGAAGCAACTGTGCTTCGTGGCGACTGTGAAGCAACTGTGCTTCGTGGCGATCTAGAAGTTTTCTCTAGCAAATCCAGCAGCTAAATGCTTGTTTTAGTTTTTTTATATTTCTATTTTTGAAAGATCATCCCTTTCATTAATTAACACTTATCTAAAACTATGTCAAGCACCATTTTTACAAACTTTACGGATATATGGAGTCGGTTACCAAATGACGACGATCAGCAGTTCTACATTTCTGTTAGCTATTTTGCCTGCTCCAGGATGGGGTGCATTTTTGCTTAACTTCGGCATTCTTGGTGTTGTCGTTATTGTTCTCTACCTACTGTTTGGTATTTTGCGGAGGGTTTTCCGTCAATTGACCTCCGACCTACCGTTAGTTGCACTCAACGTCTCAGAAACGCCACTGATACTGATTGCGGTCGCGAGCGGTTTGAGGCTGGCATTGCTGAAGCTATCTGTCACTCCTACAAGTTACATTACTTGGTTCGAGCGAGGCTTGACCGCTTTTCTTATCCTTGTCGTCGCCTTTTGGGTAGTTCAATTGATCGCCGAGGTTGTGACCTATGCTTTTAGGCAGTATTCCGAAGGCTCCGAGGCAATGTGGGATGATGTTCTCGCTCCCATCCTACAAAATGTTCTCCCTTTAATTGTTTACTTGGTGGGTGGACTACTGTTTCTCCAAGCGTTAGGTGTTGACATCCAAGGTTTGTTAGTTGCAATCGGAGGAATGAGTTTTATCTTGGGGTTTGCGCTAAAAGATATTCTGGCAAACTTCTTCAGTGGGTTAGTCTTGCTCATCGATACACCGTTTCGCTTTGGGGATGTGATTGAGCTAGCCAACGGTAAAAGAGGTGTGATCAAACACATTGGGCTGCGATTAACCGAACTGTATCTCATTGACACGCACTCACAGATTTACATTCCCAATGCCGCGTTTGAAGGGCAGAACATTATTAACCTCAGCCGTCCGACCAATCATTACTACTACACGATCTCCATCCCCATCAAAGCAGATGTTGCCCCGGCTCTAGCCATCTCCATGATTGAAAAAGTCGTGCTGGCGCACCCCGATACCATGGGCGAAATTCACAAGAAGTTAGAATTGATTGACCAGTTTTATGGTTACTCTATACCAGGGGTAAAAGCGCAACAGAAGCGAGAGGCGGGACGGCAACGCTTGTTAGCTGAGTCTAAGGTGAATACTGTACTAGCTGAGATTGAAATGGGTTTGGCGCACCTAGCCGATCTCATCTCCCAATTAGAAAGGGGCGGATTAGATATAGAGGAGCGGCGAACAGTGCAAGCATACTATCTGGAACTTTGTCAAAAGATTGGAATGGAATCAAAAAAGTCCGATCGACATGACCGTCGCAGACGCTCGATCGGTGAAGCTACGGGAACAGTATCCGATAGTACGTTGATTGGGCTGATACGCCGTTGGTATCAATACTGGTTGAAAGACCCTGACCTATTTCAAGAAGACCAGCAAATGTTGAAGCAAGAGTGGGAACAGAAGATTGATTTGTTGAAGATCAAAGTCAACAAGCTGTTTTGGGCAATCAGTAATCCCAAAGGGTTAGAAACGCGATTAGACGATCTGGTAGAAGGCTTTCGCGAATGGTTGCGAGAAAACTTCAAGAGTTCACGCAATGAATGGCAAGACCCCAAAATCTGGATCAATGACCTGAATGGAGATTACACGCGAGAGACGCTGGTGCGGTTCTATGTCGATGACATCAAGCTAGAACATTGTGAACGGGGACAGCGGATTCTCAGCGAAATGCGGCGTGAAATCGTCTGGCATTTGCGTCAGTCGTATTTGTCTCATTGATTATCGGCCAATAAGCTGTTCTCCATTTAAACCAGTAACGAGGCTAGTAGGGTGCGTCCGAAAGGCGAACCCTTACGCTGAAACGGAAAACCTGATAATACTGACGCACCATCAGATGCAGTGGGAATTTGGTAAGTTCGATAGTCAGGTAGGTTCTCTGTTAGCGGCGGTAACGTTCATCTTGGCATTTATGCTGAACGGGACGCTGAATGATTACCGTACCAGTGAAGATCTGCCCGCGCAGATTGCGAATGCGGTTGAAACGATTCAAGATACGAATTTGTTCATTGCAGCCCGTAAGCCCGACTATGACCCAACCCTACTTACAGAAGGGTTAGCTGAGATCCTAAAATCAGTCCTACTCTGTTTGAAACAGGGTCAGCCATTCATCAGAGTGGAGAATGCCGTTACAAACCTCAATCAATTACTGGCTGAATTCTCCAAGTTTTGCGAAATTCCTTCGATAAGTCGCCTTCAAGGTGAACAGGCAAAGATTCGTCTTATGATCGATCGAATTCAAAGGATTCGTGATACCGACTTTCTGGCATCCGCCTATGGATTGCTGCATCTTCTGATAATTGCCTCAAGCAGTGCTTTGTTAATAACCCGTACCGACGAGTTTTATACCAATTTGATTATTTCAGGTTTTCTTTTTACGTCATTCATGTATTTGTTGTTGCTGGTCTACGACATTGACAATCCTTTTGAGTACAACGGAACATCTAGTGCAGATATTGATTTGTCATCTCTAGAGCGATCGTACCATCAACTGCGTGAGGGGCTATTGAATGACGATGAGCCTAAAATACCTGTGTAACCAGTTTTCATGTCATTCACGCCCGCTACCACCCGATTTTTCGCAATATAGTTGAAAAATACGGTTACTTAGGATATGTTTTTGATCGATCCCGAAGGAACCGTTGTCTACACGGTTTTTAAAGAAACAGATTTTACCACAAACTTCACCAACGGCCCCTAAAACGAGAGTAACCTAGCATCCGCAGTCAAAGCCGCCCGACAGGCTAAGGGAACTGGGTATGTGAAAATAGTAGATTTTAAGCCCTACAGACGGCGCTTCAGGACACATTGGGTACTATCATGTCTGGGATTGCAAAGAAATCAAGCAAAAGTGAAATAAGACGGCCATAATATTCATTCTCAGGGTTCCCTTTCCCAGCCCAAAAATAAACTAGATCCAGCTCACGAACAGGATTATGCGATATCTCGGTCAACTCAATCGATTCAGTGTCCGTACCAAGCTAATAGCCATGCTGCTAGTAGTCAGTCTTGGCTCGATGTTTGCCAGTACCCTTATTTGCTCCAGAGCGGGGCAACAGCTCCTGGAGCAGCGAGTATTTAACCAGTTAACCAGTCTGCGGGGAATCAGAACCGATCAAGTCCAGCGATATTTTGAATTTATCATTAACCACACCCAAACCCTTAGCGATGCTGAAATGGTCATCAGTGCCATGAAAGGGTACAAGCAGGCTTTTGAGGAACTAAATGCGGTCAACATACCCAAGACCTATGATGACAAAATCGATGGATTCTACCGCAATGAGTTTGTGCCACGACTTAAGAAGACGATAGATGCTGCGCCCATCGCTGAAACCTTCAGGCCTAAAACCTCAGCAGCCCGTTATCTCCAATATCACTACCTAGCCAATAATCCCTATCCGATGGGTGAGAAGTACAAGCTAGATGACCCGAAAGACGGCAGTAATTATAGCCGCACCAACCTTCGGTTCAAGCCGAAATTTACCAAAATTGCGGAACGTTTCGGTTACTACGATATGTACCTAATTGATTTGCAGGGGAATGTGGTTTACCTGCTTTCTAATGAGGGTGACATCGGTACTAATCTACTTGAAGGACCTGTTGCTGATAGCAACCTTGTCCAGGCCTTTAAAGATGCTCGTCGCTCCAATAGCACGGCTTATGTAAAAATTGTTGACTTCCAACCTTACATTTATTCTTACAATCAGCCATCGGCTTTTGTCGCTTCTGCCATTTTTGATGGAGCGGAGATGATTGGTGTCTTGGCGTTTCAGCTTCCTGCGGAGCGGCTCAGCGACATTGTCAACGGTCACGGTAAATGGAAGGAGAACGGATTGGGCAATACTGGGGAAACTTATCTGGTGGGACAAGATGGACTGATGCGATCGAAATCGCGATTCTTGATTGAAGACCGACAAAAGTTTACAGAATCACTCAGGGAGAGCGGGCTGCCTGAATCGACAGTCAAAAAAATCCGCGAACTTGATACGACCATTCTGCTGTTACCTGTGGATGCTGACGGCGTGAAACAGGCATTATTTGGCAAATCCGTACTGATTCGCAACAAGGATTATCGGGGCAGTGAAGTCTTGGGTGCCTATGAGCCTTTAGAAATTGATGGCTTGCGATGGGCGATCGGTGCTGAAATAGATATTAGTGAAGCCTTTGCTCCCATTAGCACATTTCAACGGGAGGTAGTCATTTCCGCGGCTCTGATCGTAGTTCTTGTCACCTTAGTGGCGATGTGGTTAGCGAGGCTGTTTGTCAAGCCGATCGATCGCTTAATCACCACCACGCAAAATGTGGAGTCTGGTAACGGGAAGATGATGGTGGAATCGGGGACGCGAGATGAATTTGCCGATTTGGCGAGGTCTTTCAACGACAAGCTGTACGGACTGCGAAGCCACATCCGACAAGTTGAACAACAAAACACTGAGAACCAAGGTCTGATTGACCTGCTGCTGCCACCTAAGATTGCCACACGCATCAAACAGGGAGAGGGTGTCATCGCTGACCCTGTTTCCAATGTCAGCATCTTGTTTACGGATTTGCACCGCTTTAGCAACCTCTTTGGAGCCTTGAGCGCGAAAGATGTGGTTTTTCTACTGGATGAGTTGGTTGATGCCTTCGATGACTTGGCAGATAAACATGGTTTGGAGAAAATTAAAACCATTGGTGATGGATATATGGCAGTCTGCGGCCTCTCGGTTTCTCGTCTGGATAACGACAAGCGGGCGATCGACTGTGCCTTAGAAATGCTGGCCCACGTGCGTCGCTTTAACTACGAACGCAACTTGAATCTGGATCTGCGAATTGGGATCAATACCGGGGATTTGATTTCAGGTATTGTGGGCAAAAGTCGCTACATATATGACGTTTGGGGGGAAACTGTCAATATTGCTCATCGCCTGAAGTCGGCTTCTGGGCCCGGTAGTATTTTGGTTTCGGAATATGTTCGCGATCGCTTGTCAGACCTCTACGAGTTCGAGAGGGTGGAGATCCTGGAGGAAAGAGACAAGAAATCCTTTTCTGCTTGGCAACTCAAATACAACCGCCATCAGGAACAGGAGTATCGGAATCATTAAATAATTCTCAGGTTGCTCAAAACCTGACTTAGGATTTTCTAAACAATAGCTTGACTCCAGGAGTCTAGTAAACAGTGTGTAGTTGGAGATGTTTTCAAATGGGTAACTTGAACTGGCAAGAACCTTGGTTAAGGTGGGCAGTGGTTTTAGGCGTTGGGTTTCCACTGCTAGTGATGATATTGGGAGAAATTATTCAGCGATTAAAGCGGCAAAAAAATCCTATAGCATCTACTTTGCAGACAGTAAAAAACCTCGTATTACCATCATTTGCGGTCATGGTTTTTGTTCGAGATGTCTTCAAGTTCGAGCCGCAAGGGAATCTGGTTAAGGTTCTCCAAACACTGTTTTGGATATGTGTCATCAATGCTCTACTCTCCCTAATTAACGCACTGTTGTTCGAGCAGGCAGAAGAGGAATCTTGGCGGGGACGGATGCCCAAACTACTGGTTGACCTTTGCCGGGTGATTTCTATTCTGGTAGGGGGAGCGATCGTCCTTTCGCAAGTTTGGGGAGCTGACTTGGCTGGACTAGCTACGGCATTGGGCGTTACCTCCATCGTCATTGGGTTAGCACTGCAAGACCCCTTGGGCAGTGTCTTGACCGGAATTATGCTGTTATTTGAGCGCCCTTTTGGGATGGGGGATTGGCTGAAAATTGGGGAATTTGAAGGTCAGGTGATTGACATGAACTGGCGGGCTGTTCGTTTGCTGACGGAAGATCGTCAAGTATATATCGTGCCGCATCAGTTGTTGGGAAAAGAAGTGATTTGTAATTACACCGCACCGGATAGTATTCATTATGGAAATATTAAAATTGGTTTTTCCTACGACAATCCTCCTAATGTTGTGAGGCAAGTTCTATTCAATACTGCTTTATCTGTTCCGGGAATTTTGGCAGACCCGAAACCGGATTGTCAAACGATATCTTACGATGATTTTGTCATTACTTATAAAGTGGAATTCTTCGTCAAAGATTTTCTACAGCTTGAGTTAGCGCAAAACGAATTTATGACAAGGATTTGGTATGCTGCACGGAGGAACAATCTCACACTCTATCACTACAAATACGAATGTGCAGTGGAGTCGAACGCTAGCCAGACAGATATTACCACCAGCAAGCTGAGTCAAGGATTTTCTTCGATTCCAGCTTTTATCCCTGTTACTAGGGATCAAAGTAGTTTAGATGAATTGACCAAGGGAACAAGATTACAGCATTTTGGCACTGGAGAAACTGCGATCGAACAAGGTACTCGCGTTTTTTCTATGTACATTATTATTTCCGGTGAGGCGGTAATGACTGTTGGGAACGATGGCAGCGCAGAACTGGAGGTGGTAACGCTTTCACGGGGGGACTTCTTTGGAGTAATGGCACTATTTAGTCGGGAACCCAGCCCGGTATCGGTTAGGGCCGTAATGGATCTGGAGGTGATGGCGATCGACTCAGATAAAGTTAATGAGATGATAGAACGTCAACCTAGGTTATCCCGTGAAATTGCTCAGGTGATAGAGATGCGAAGACACGCGATTGATGTAGCACAACGGACTAGCCATAAGGAGAAACTTCTCAACCAAAATCAGGATGTGGTCGATGAGGTGCGATCGCACCTCAGCTAACAGTTTTCAACCAACAACACTTAACCAAATCAACACTACCAACTTTCAGTCCTGCACGCATTCCGACTAAAGAAACCGGGTTTTTCACGAAATTTGTGCGCTACAGCTAAGTATTTTCGTGAAAAAACCCGGTTTCTGGGCCTCATGCGATCGTCCTAATTTTTTTTAAGTTCGTATATCGATCGCCCATCTAACCAATAACTTTTGTAAAAAAACTAGAGCAGGGCGTAGATAGAATTACTGAGATTTTCACAATATCTCCTTATTTTTAGCAAAAAACTATAGTAAATTTACTGTATCAAATAAGGCAAAAAAGCTTGAGTCTGTATCTCAAGATTTTGTTTTCTTTAATTGGTGCTACAAACGAAAACAAACTGAATGTTGTAAGTTAAGCCTTTCAAAACAGGAATATCTAATGAACATAAAATATGGACTGACCGCTATCCTGGGAACATATTTAATATCCACATTTGGAGGAGCGAGCGCTATGGCAGCCACAATAGGAGGCACAATCAAAGTCAAGGTCGATGTCGCCTACGTCACCGATCCCAAATTCGCGGGGGTATACACTGGTGACTTTTCCTACGACGATACCCATCTGACCAAAGTCGGCACAGAGTTCCTGGTCATGAATGATGGTGACTATCAAGCTCGACCAGGATTGCTATCCCTGAACTTTAGATTTCTGGACTTTGCGGAAAGTTTAACTCCTGTGACCTATACGGCCAGTGATGATTTAAACTTCCCAGATAACCCTGTTTTGGCTTTTGAGAACGGAGTTCCCACTCAATTTGGCTTCAACGTTTTTGGGGTAAATAAGAGTGGAGTTTTGGATGGAAATAACAGATTTATGTTTGGAGATCCGGGGATATTTCAGTTCTTCTTGCGAGATGGAGCTGTTACAGGTGGGGGGCTTGTGACCTTAGAAATTAATGAATCTCCTCCTACTGCTGTACCGGAGAACGCCTCCCCCCTCGCCTCATTGTTTGCCTTTTTGGGCTTGGGTGCAGCTCACTTGTGGAGAAAGTCGAGAAAGGGAAACAATTAATCATCTTTAGCAACATAACTTGAGAGGAATGAACGATGACAGTAATAAATACTCCGTTTTTGGTGACAGGTGGTGAAACTAACAGACCGCCCAACAATGCTTTTAGTCCAAGTCAGCGTCAAATCAATATTCGTGCGCCTTTGGGCATTCCTTCCGCTGACCAATGGAGCGGTCAAAAAGTATGGCTGCTGCTTCCTGGTTTCACAGCACCCAGCGATTCTTTTGATGCAACTCTGGCGACAGCCATTAAGAATGCTCACCCAGACGATGCGGTGTTAGCCCTTGACTGGACTCAAGTGAGCGGCTCCCGGGCAATTAATTCAGTAGTAGGGATCGGAATGGGAGACCTTTACAGGTCTGGTTCGTGGATTACCCCTGTGGCAAATGCAGTCCGAGACAAACTTGTTGAGTGGGGAATGCCAGCCGCAGCACTCAATATTGTTGGTCACAGTCTTGGTGCTCACCTTGCTAGCGAACTTGCCGCCACTTTCAATACTACTTATGGGAGTCAAGTTGGTTCGGTTACAGCCCTTGACCCAGCATCAAATAGCGCAAAATCCGTGAGTCCATACGATAGAGATAATGGCTTCGATACTGACCTATCAAATGGATACGTAAAGAATGGAGGAATTGCAGACCCAATCGAACGCTTAGACTTTGGTGCTGCGGCTTCAAGAAGGAGTTTTAATGGCATCAGTAGTGTAGCGGGAAATGAAGCTCAAGCTGGAACTGCCAGGGAATCTTTCCTGTTTGATTTCGGTAACACTGGGAACGATCAGCACAGCGCTGTCGTGACCGCCTACACAAATTTGGTGACTCATGCACCCAACAATTCTCGTTTAGCCACGAATATTCTGGGTCTGGATGACACGCAGGCCGATCATCAATTTCGACCAAACTTTTATAAAGGGGATTCTCCTAACTCTCTTCAAGTGCATGAAGGAGTGATTCCCGTTGATGCTCAAGATAATCCTTTGTTTCTGGTTGCTGCTAAAGCTACTGGCGGAATCAACGATCGTTTCATCTATGGGACTAACAGAGACGACGAATTCAGATTAAGTGGGAGTTTTGCGAAATATTACAACAACAACGGCAACCATACTTATAATGTTGGTAACGGCAACGATCTTGTGTTTGGTGGCATAGGTAATGACATCATCTTCGGCGGGGCTGGAAATGACACGGTTGATGGTGGAGATGGGAATAATCTGGTCTATGGTGATGACGGTAATGATATTCTCGGTGCTGGCATAGGTAATGACACCCTCCACGGCGGATCTGGAATTGACATCATTGATGGCGGAGATGGGACTAATGACATTTATGGCGATCGGGGTAATGATTATCTGACTGGTGGAAATGGCACTAATAGGTTGTTTGGTGGTGGTGAAAACGATGTTCTACAAGGTGGTACCGGTCTGAACTTACTCAAAGGTACAGAAACCAACATGATGTCTGGCAATGAAGTAGATACTTTAATTGGCAACCCTAGCGCCAGACTAAACGCATTTTATATTGGCGATCGCGCAATCAATTGGTACTCAGCTAATGGTTTGAATGATTACGCCTACATTGTTAACTTCAATCCAGTAACTGACATAATTTTAGGTGGCGTGAATATTGAAGCGCAAAACCTGATTACTCAAACCTTTCTATGGGCTGGAGGTGAATTGATTGCAAAGATTGAGGGTCTTTGGGCTTCGCAACTACAGTTCCCTGTAAGAATATTTTAGGTTTGACTTCTCCCACGCACTCCGACTAAAGAAACCGGGTTTCGAGTAGGTTTCGACTACGCTCAACCACCGCACTGAACCAGCAGAGTTTTTACCAAATCTGTGCGCTACAACTAAGTATTTTGGTAAAAAAAACGGTTTCTGGGCTCATGAGCGTAAGTCGTAACTTTTTTCAATGTTTTAGCTCGATCGCGCCCATCAAATCAATAAGTTTTATCAAAAAACAGCCCAACACTTGGGCAACCAACACTTTTGCAGCTACATGATAGCCCAAAAGATTGTGCTAGAATCCTCAATACATAGTCGTAAGTTGGGCACAAGCCGAGAAGAGCGATTAATTTATCACGTTTGGCTAAAGCGTGAAAGCTTGCCGAGGGATAACCGCTCCCATGCTCCCGATGAAGCAAGAAGCAAATGTATAGACTTGTCTAGTATTTGTATAGCAGCAATCTTCTTGCAGTCTAGGGGGAGGTTGTAGGTCAGCCACCATTTGGGTCTTCCCAGTTGAAAGCCACCCTGCAACAGCAGCCTAGAATCTGCAACCGCTTTGACCGTGCGGCAGAGCAGTCGGGAATGTCACGCTAGAATAAGCAGTACGAGTTAACACTCGAACACAAACGCCCGCTCAAGCGAGCGTGACCTCAAAACGGGCACATAGCAGGTGATGGGAATAAATCATGTTTGAACGCTTCACAGAAAAAGCAATAAAAGTAATCATGCTGGCCCAGGAAGAAGCTCGTCGCCTGGGTCACAACTTCGTAGGGACAGAACAGATCCTCCTGGGTCTGATCGGAGAAGGAACCGGAGTTGCAGCCAAAGTCCTCAAATCAATGGGGGTCAACCTCAAAGATGCTCGGATTGAGGTCGAAAAAATCATCGGGCGCGGTTCGTGTCGAAAGTCCGCACCCAAGTGATTCGGATGCTGGGAGAAACCGCAGAAGTCGCAGCCACTGGCGGCGGTGCTCGCACCAAAACCCCAACCCTTGATGAGTTTGGATCTAACCTAACTCAAATGGCGGTGGATGGGAAGCTTGACCCCGTAGTCGGACGCCAAAAAGAAATTGAACGAGTAATCCAAATCCTCGGTCGCCGTACCAAAAATAACCCGGTGCTCATCGGCGAACCTGGAGTTGGCAAAACCGCGATCGCCGAAGGACTAGCCCAACGCATCGCTAACAACGACATCCCAGACATCCTCGAAGAAAAGCGCGTCGTCACCCTCGATATCGGCTTGCTCGTCGCTGGTACGAAATACCGGGGCGAATTTGAAGAACGCCTCAAAAAAATCATGGACGAAATCCGCACGGCGGGTAATGTGATTTTGGTGATTGACGAAGTGCACACTTTGATCGGTGCTGGTGCGGCGGAAGGTGCGATCGATGCTGCGAACATTCTCAAGCCAGCTTTGGCGAGAGGCGAACTCCAGTGCATCGGCGCTACTACCCTAGACGAGTATCGCAAGCACATCGAGCGCGACGCAGCCCTCGAACGGCGCTTCCAGCCAGTCATGGTCGGCGAACCTACCGTAGATGAGACGATCGAGATTCTCTTTGGTCTGCGGGAACGCTACGAACAGCACCACAAGCTGAAAATCTTGGACACGGCCCTGGAAGCCGCAGCCAAACTATCTCACCGATATATCTCCGATCGCTTCCTACCAGACAAAGCCATTGACCTCGTAGATGAAGCAGGTTCGAGAGTCCGTCTGATTAACTCTCAACTTCCTCCCGCAGCCAAGGAACTTGACAAAGAACTGCGCCAAGTCCTCAAGGATAAAGACGAAGCAGTGCGTTCTCAAGACTTTGATAAGGCCGGAGAATTGCGCGATCGCGAAATGACGATCAAAGCCGAAATTCGCGCTATTTCCCAAGCCAAAAAAACCGACTCGGCGGCCCGCGGCGACACCGACCCATCGCCAGTAGTTACCGAAGAAGACATCGCCCAAATCGTAGCAAGCTGGACGGGAGTTCCGGTCAACAAACTGACCGAATCCGAGTCCGAAAAGCTGCTACACATGGAAGATACCCTGCACCAGCGTTTGATTGGTCAAGAAGAAGCTGTCAAAGCTGTTTCTAAGGCCATTCGTCGCGCCCGTGTTGGCTTGAAAAACCCCAATCGCCCGATCGCCAGTTTCATCTTCTCCGGTCCCACCGGCGTCGGCAAAACCGAACTCACCAAAGCCCTGGCCGGCTACTTCTTCGGTTCCGAAGACGCAATGATTCGGTTGGATATGTCCGAGTACATGGAACGTCACACCGTCTCCAAACTCATCGGTTCCCCTCCCGGTTATGTCGGTTACAACGAAGGCGGACAACTGACAGAAGCAGTTCGTCGTCGTCCTTACACCGTGGTGCTGTTCGACGAAATCGAAAAAGCCCACCCCGATGTCTTCAATATGCTTTTGCAAATATTGGAAGACGGCCGCTTAACTGATGCTAAAGGTCGCACCGTAGACTTCAAAAATACGCTGCTGATTATGACATCTAACATCGGTTCTAAGGTGATTGAAAAAGGTGGCGGTGGCCTCGGTTTCGAGTTCAGCGATAACCAAGCCGATGCTACTTACAACCGCATTCGTTCTTTGGTTAATGAAGAACTGAAAAACTATTTCCGCCCAGAATTCCTCAACCGACTTGACGAAATTATCGTCTTCCGTCAGTTGAACCGAGAGGAAGTCAAGGAAATCGCTGTCATCATGCTGAAAGAAGTTTTCGGCCGTTTGACAGAACAGGGTATCACTCTGGAAGTTACCGAAAAGTTCAAGGAACGTCTGGTGGAAGAGGGCTACAACCCCAGTTACGGAGCCAGGCCACTACGCCGCGCGATCATGCGGTTGTTGGAAGATAGTTTGGCTGAGGAAATCCTTTCTGGCCGCATCAAAGACGGCGATATCGCTGTTGTGGATGTGGGTGAGGATGGAATTGTCAAGGTGTTGCAAGGCCAGAAGCGGGAATTGCTACCCCAAGGTGCTGAGTAAGTTCGATCGCGAGTACAATTTTGAATCAATTGTGCGATCGTAAATAACTCCAAATCAGTATCTAAAAAAGGTGGGGAATCTTAATTCTCTGCCTTTTTTAGATTGAGTGAATAAGATATTAGAGGAAGATAAGATGACATCTGAAAACAATAAGTTGAATACAAAAACAATAGAAAATAAGCCTGATACTTCCACTGCGGTCAGCACAAGCTCCTGGTGGCAAAAAACCTGGAATTCCCAACGAGAAAATATTCAGATAGTGATGATTGCTTTGGGTTTAGCAATCTTGATTCGAGCATTTATCGCCGAACCCCGGTTCATACCCTCAGACTCTATGTTACCAACTTTGCATATAGGCGATCGGGTCGTAGTCGAAAAAATATCCTACTATCTTGAACCTCCCAAAACTGGCGACATTGTAGTCTTTTCCCCACCGGAGCAGTTGCAAGAACAAGGATTTACCGAAGATCAAGCATTTATCAAGCGGATCATTGGCTTACCGGGTCAAACTATCACCGTTAAAAAAGGTTTAGTCTTCCTCAACGACAAAGCCCTGGTAGAAAAATATATTGCCGAACCTCCTAAATACCAGTGGGGGCCTTATCAGGTTCCCGAAAATCAATACTTTGTCATGGGAGACAACCGCAACAACAGCAACGACTCCAGCCGCTGGGGATTTTTACCGAAGCAAAACATCATCGGCCGCGCTGTAGTCAGGTTTTGGCCGCTAGAACGCATCGGGAAGGTTTGAAGAAGTCAGTAGTCAGTAGTCAGTAGTCATTAGTCAGTAGTCAGTAGTCAGTAGTCATTAGTCATTAGTCAGTAGTTGGCCGTTGGCCGTTGGCCGTGGTTAGTAGTCAACAGTCAGCAGTCAACAGTCAGCAGTCAACAGTCAGCAGTCAGAATGCTATAAAGGCCCAATGACCAATGCCCAATGACCAATGCCCGATGCCCCATCCCCATCCTGTACGGACATTGCTACTAATCTTTACGCTTTGAAGGGTAGGGGCAGCCTCCGCCAACTGATAACATAGTTGAATAAGCAGGGGGACTTACTGCCTAGATCAAAATTTGTTCGATATAAAAAAATTAGGTAAAGCTATGGGATTTTTTGATTCAGAAATTGTTCAGCAAGAAGCCAAACTGTTATTTGACGACTATCAATCCCTCGTCAAACTAGGCAGCAGTTATGGTAAGTTCGATCGCGAAGGCAAGAAAATGTTCATCGCTCAGATGGAAGCAATGATGGATCGTTATCGTATTTTTATGAAGCGTTTCGAGCTGTCTGAGGACTTCATGGCTCAGATGACGGTAGAACAGTTAAAAACCCAACTCAATCAATTTGGGATTACGCCCCAGCAGATGTTTGAGCAAATGAACTCAACCCTGGAGCGCATGAAATCTGAACTGGAAAAGCAATCGTGAACGAACCTGACGGTCAACTGAGTACAGTTAGACCGCAGGCTTCTTTTTCCTTTTTTTAAAAGGCTTTTTTGAGTGACGGAGTTCCACCGCCACTTTCGTAACTCAGACCAATTTTTCTTATGAGTTTGGCTGAATTTTCATCTCGATCCAAAGATTC
>RDXH01000372.1 GCA_004292745.1 Oscillatoriales cyanobacterium
ACGCCTCCTAAACCGAAAACTACCACATTAGAGCCTGGTTCTACTTTTGCTGTGTTGATGACAGCGCCGATGCCTGTTGTTACTCCGCAACCAATTAAACAAACTTTCTCAAAGGGAGCGTCGTCACGAATTTTTGCTACCGCAATTTCTGGTAATACTGTATAATTGGCAAAGGTCGAAGTTCCCATGTAATGATGGATTTTCTCCCCGTCTACGGAAAACCTGCTGGTGCCATTGGGCATCACGCCTTGTCCTTGAGTCACTCGAATTGCTTGACAGAGATTAGTTTTTGGGTTCAAACAATATTCGCAGTTGCGACATTCGGGAATGTATAGTGGAATTACTCGATCGCCCACTTTGACGCTAGTAACTCCCGCTCCTATTTCTGCGACAATCCCAGCTCCCTCGTGGCCTAGAATAGCCGGAAACAAACCTTCGGGATCGGCACCGGAAAGAGTATAAGCGTCAGTGTGGCAAACGCCAGTGGCTTTGATTTCCACTAGCACCTCTCCGGCTTGTGGCCCCGCAAGATCAACCATCTCAATGCTCAAAGGTTTGCCTGCACTGTAAGCAACTGCTGCTTTTACTTTCATGGTTTCTCCCTGGGATGGATTTGTCTATTGTCCGATCGATATCTATTCTATTACTTAATTCCCAAATTTCCACATTCTCAATTTACAATTATTTCCCCAAATTGCCACTGTGAACTCGCCGCTAATCCCGCCCTCGCCTATCGAAACCCGCAAAGCAGACCACCTACGGCTCTGCATCGAAGAAGATGTCCAATTTCACGAGACTACCAGTGGATTTGAACACTACCGTTTTGCTCACTGCTGTTTGCCAGAACTCGATCGCACTGAAATCGATTTAACCTCAACATTTCTGGGAAAAAACTTAGCTGCACCTCTGCTAATTTCCTCTATGACTGGTGGCACTGAATTAGCCCAGACGATCAATTATCGCCTAGCCGATGTCGCTCAAAAATACAAAATTGCGATGGGTGTCGGTTCCCAGCGCATCGCAGTCGAAAATCCTCAACTCGCTGATACATTTGCCGTCCGCCGTCGCGCTCCTGATATTCTGTTATTTGCTAATATCGGTGCAGTTCAGTTAAACTATAATTATGGTTTGGAAGAATGTCAAAAAATTGTGGATCTTCTGGAAGCAGATGCTCTGATTTTGCACCTCAATCCTCTGCAAGAGTGCGTTCAAACTGAAGGTGATACTAACTTTAAAGGACTGATTGATAAAATTGCCAAATTGTGCGAAAAATTGCCAGTACCAGTAATTGCTAAAGAAGTTGGTAACGGTATTTCAGGAAAGATGGCGAAAAAATTGATCGCAGCAGGAGTAAGCGCGATCGACATTGCCGGAGCTGGAGGCACTTCTTGGGCGAAAATAGAGGGAGAGCGTGCCAAAGATGGTAAGCAGCGCAGGCTGGGCGCAACCTTTGCTGACTGGGGAATACCGACAGCCGAGTGTATTGTCAATACTCGCGCCGTCGCGCCGGATGTTCCTCTGATTGCTTCTGGAGGCTTGCAGCATGGGTTGGATGCAGCGAAGGCGATCGCC
>RDXH01000196.1 GCA_004292745.1 Oscillatoriales cyanobacterium
TTGAGAGTGGCTAACAGACAACTTGCGGACCAGGACAAGGAATTGCTGCAACTTCATGAGCGCAATGGCGACTTGGGCTTGAAGGTTCAGATGTTGGAGGAAGAGCTTAAGGGGATGATGAGCGATCGGGGAGAAAATAGAAATTCGGTCCAGGCCGTCGCAGAATTCCCAGAGCCGGCCGAACTGCTTAACCAGTTAAAAGCGCGACGCAAAAAGTCTAAGGCGGACTTGGCTGATATGGAAGCAGTTTTGGACGTATTGGCAGAGCTAGGTACTTGATTGTCTCCAATTTTGTCTCCAATTTGTCTCCAATTTGTCTCCTAACAGCCCGTCTTTGTCTCCAAATTGTCTCCAAAACGCCTTGTTTAACCACAGGCGTTAAGCCCTAGAAACGCGAAAACCCTTGATTTTTCAAGGGTTTTAGCTATTTAAGTGTAAGAGCGGGCAGCGGGAATCGAACCCGCATAGTTAGCTTGGAAGGCTAAAGTTTTACCACTAAACTATGCCCGCATACAATCTCTAACATTACCGTAAAGTTCTGGAAATAGCAAGAGATTTTTGAAAGTTTTTTTATAACCTCCGGAAAAGTGGCTTAATCGTCACTCTCAGCCACAGTTCGGAGTAAACTGGCTTGCCGCCCGATCGCGCAGGCTGAAATTCCCAGTCTCGGAAAAGTTGTCTCGCTAAAGCCTCAAAATTAATGCTTTTGCCGGACGATGACCCTTGATTGCTATTGGCTTTAACATTTCCGATCGCAGCAAGTCTCCCTCGATCGTCAATTTGCAAAAACACGTCCAAGCTTACAACCGACGAACCAATCTGCAAAACATCGATCTGTTTCTGATTTTGCCTCGGTCTGGCTAGTTGGTCGGGGATGTCCCTATTGCCACCACGGATACTGTTTAAATCTAAAGTAGCGATCGCACCCGAACTTTCTGGTGGCTGAGGAACCCTGACTGGCGATCGCCGAGGATTTGGCAGTGGAGATCTGGGATAGGGTAATGGTTGCCGAATCGGGGCCTCTGAGGCGATCGGTCTGGGATATGGTAATGGTTGCCGAATCGGGGCCTCTGAGGCGATCGGTCTGGGATAGGGTAATGGTTGCCGAATCGGGGCCTCTGAGGCGATCGGTCTGGGATAGGGTAATGGTGGCTGAATCGGGGCCGGAGAAATTGGTGGTTTCTCAATCGGTTGTGAATTAGATTCGGGAGAAATTGGTGGTTTCTCAATCGGTTGTGAATTTGGTTCGGGAGAAATTGGTGGTTTCTCAATCGGTTGTGAATTTGGTTCGGGAGAAATTGGTGGTGCGGCTATTTGCCGTGGCTGAACAATAGCAATAGGCTCTTGAGAAACTGTTGATTCGGGTGGTGTCGATCGCTCCTGAACAACAGGAGCGCGATCGACTATTGATGGTGGAATTTCATCCTGTACAGTTGTAGGAGCAGTTATTGATTGGGGTTGGGGCTGGGTTTCAATTACAGGCTTTTCAGTAACTATTGATTGGGGTTGGGGCTGGGTTTCAATTACAGGCTTTTCAGTAACTATTGATTGGGGTTGGGGCTGGGTTTCAATTGGTTTGGGAACCCTAGCTAATTGAGATATTTGAGGTAGGTTTTTAATAGGTATGGCATTTTTTTGAATTTTGAAAATTTGAGTGACTCTCTGATTATTTTTAGATGAAAATCTAGATTTCTTGGTTAAATAATATTGAAGATGAGGTGGATTAACCGCCACAATTGATTGAGATTTTGACTTAATTTTAATGGCAATCTTAGGCACTGGAACAATTGATGAAGGTTTTGACTGAACTTTAATTCCCGGTTTAGCCACAGCAGCAATTGATTGGGTTTGTGACTGGGGCTTGATTGTAGTTTTAGCCACAGCAGCAATTGATTGGGTTTGTGACTGGGGCTTGATTGTAGTTTTAGCCACAGCAGCACTTGATTTGGGTTTGGATTGGGATTTAATTTCCAGTTTAGCCACAACAGCAATTGATTTGGCTTGGGACTTTGAAGCCACCACAGGCTTGAGCGCCATTTGTGATTTCAAGGGTATTTTAACGGAATACTGCCTAGTTACTGACTGTTTTACCTGCTTATTTTTTAAGGTTATAACAGCAGTAAGCGCTGGGATTTTATTTAGGGGTTTGGGAGTTTTTATAAGTTTTAAATTATTGCGTTGGGCTGGGGTAGTTGCGGTAATTTTTTCTTGAGTTTTGGGAAGATTTCCCGATTTTAAAGCACTGGGTGTGGATCGGGTGATTTTTTTAGGTACATCCTTAGCCACCATTATTAATTTTTTTGTAAGTATTTGCCTTGAGATTGGGGGCGAAGTTTGTGCTTTATTTATATTGACTGGCTTCTTGGGTTCAGGAGATTTTTGAGATGGGGTAATTTCAATTAAATTGACAGCAGCGGATGGACTTTCTGGTACAATCTCAGCGCGAATTATACTCAGGCGTAAGATCCAGAAAGCCAGTCCATGTAAAAAAACAGACCCTAAAATTGCAACTATCCATAGCATCGGCGGATCGGATTGCTTTTGGTGATTAAAGGTTTTGGTATAAGTTTGAGAATTCATGGGTAAGACGCAGGAATTTAAAGCTATTTGTTGATTATCGGTTCCTTTTTGCGCCATACGTTTGAGTTGCACTTAAATCCGGATCGGATTGGTGAAAATAGAATATCAAAAACCCCAACTTCTTCAAGAAGTCGGGGTTCTAAGGGAATTTTATGGTTGTTGGGAAAATTTAGGGGTGAAAATAATCGTAAATTTGTTGTGCTAGACGGGGACCAATTCCAGGTACTTCCGTCAATTGTTCGGGTGTAGCTAAGCGCAGATAGTCGATCGACCGAAAATGGGCTAATAATTGTTTTTGTCGGTGGTGTCCCAAACCGGAAATTTCATCAAGTCGCGATCGCTTCATTCTCCCACTTCTTTGTTCTCTGTGAAAACTGACTGCAAATCTGTGCGCTTCATCCCGCACCCGACGTAATAATTGTACCCCAGGCTGTTCGGCATCAGTGGGCAGTGGCAAAGATTCCCCCGGTAGAAATATCTCTTCTCGCTGCTTTGCTAAACTCACAACGCGCAACTCTTCTAGCAAATTCATCTCTCGCAAAACTGCTACCACTGCTGAAAGTTGACCTTTCCCTCCGTCTATCATTATTAAGTCTGGTTTGTCAACAATCTCATTATCAAGTGTAGATAAACTGCTTATTTCTTCCTTCTTCCATCCTCCCTTGGGCGAGGTAGAGGTGGGTTCTTCTTCCATCCTTCCCTTGGGAGGGGATTGCTTCTTCCCTCGAAAGCGACGACCAAGAACTTCTGCTAAACTAGCAAAATCGTCCGAATGACCTGATTTTATTTCAGGATTCTTAATTTTGTAGTGGCGGTAGTGTTGATTGGCGGGTAAACCGTCAATAAATACGACGCGGGAAGCTACCGCATCAGAACCTTGAATGTGAGAAATATCATAACCTTCAATGCGGTGGGGAATTTCGGGCAAATCGAGAATTTCTGCTAAATCTTGCATGGCTTGAGAATTGCGATCGCTCAATCTTTGCATTCTTGCCAATTCATACTCAGCATTGCGTTCTACCATCTCAATTAACTCTGCCTTAGTTTGCCGCTGGGGTGTCAAAATCGTTACTTTTCGTCCCTTGCGGTTGCTCAACCAATCTGCTAGGATTTCTCCTTCTGGTAAATCATATTGCACTGAAATTTCGCTGGGAATTTCTACAGATTCAACATTTTGATAATGTTCCTCTAATACCCGCTGCAAAATCGCTCCGGCCTCTACCCCCCCTCGTTCCCCCCCTTGGTAAGGGGGGGAGGTAAGAGAAGGTTGAGATAACTCTTCTTCCCCGAAATGTAGGGGCGGTGCCCCCGTGCCCGCCCTGAGTATTTCTTCCTCGGAATCTAGGGGCGGTGCCCCTGTGTCCGCCCTGGGAATATCCGCCATAAATCCCAATCTTCCGACTAATTGGCCGGCACGAATTTGGAATAGTTGAATGCAAGCGTGCTGGGTGTCGGCGGCCAGGGCGATCGCATCTCTGGAAACAGTATCGTTTGGTAAAGATACTTTTTGACCTGCACTCAAAGACTGCAAACCTTTAATTTGGTCTCGAATTCGCGCCGCCATTTCAAAGTTTAAATCTGCTGCTGCTTGTTCCATTTGCGGTTCCAGGATATCCACTAATTCCTGATTTCTTCCTTGAAAAATCATCGCTACTTTTTGGATGATTTTGCGATAATCTTCCGCAGATATTAACCCTTGACAAACGCCGACGCAGCGGCCGATATCGTAGTTCAAACAAGGACGGTCTTTAAAGAGGGGTTGAGGGCGCTGCCGCAGGGGGAAAATCCGCTTGATTAAATGCAGCGTACTCCGCAGCGCGCCTGTATCGACGTAGGGGCCGTAGTAGCGGTCTTTGGCATTACCTGCGCGGCGTTTGCGGGTGATAAAAATGCGCGGGTATTCTTCTGACCAAGTTATGCACAAATAGGGATATTTTTTATCATCTTTGAGGAGGACATTAAAGTAAGGTTGGTGCTGCTTGACAAGGTTTGCTTCTAATGCTAAAGCTTCGGCTTCTGTATCGGTGGCGATGAATTCTATTTCGCGGACTTGTTGCACCATCATGGCGATGCGGGGACTGAGATTTTGGCTTTCGCGAAAATAGGAACGGACGCGGTTTCTGAGTTTTTTTGATTTGCCGATGTAAAGGATGCGATCGCTCTCATCTCGCATTAAATATACACCGGGAACTGCCGGAATTTCTTTGAGGCGGCTTTCCAAGCGTTCTGCATCTTTAACTAGCGGCAGAGTTTTTGAGATCATTAGTTATTGGTTATTAGTTATTGGTTATTAGTTATCTTAATAGGAATTGATCTTTGAGGTAGGGGTTTCAACCCCTGACAATATTGTTGGTACGTTAATTGGAGATCGATGTCCTATTCCCAATGCCTAATGCCCGATGCGCGATGCCCAATTCCCAATTTATAATATCTGAGATAAAAACTTCCGGGTACGTTCTTCCTTGGGATTCTGAAAAAACTCTTCTGGGCCTGCTTCTTCGACTAAAACTCCGCCATCCATTAACACAATGCGATCGGCAACTTCACGGGCAAACCCGACTTCGTGAGTCACCACTACCATTGTAATTCCTGTTTTAGCTAAATTTCGCATCACATCTAAAACTTCCCGCACCATTTCTGGATCTAATGCTGATGTCGGTTCGTCAAACAGCATGATTTTAGGCTGCATCGCCAAAGAACGGGCAATCGCTACCCGCTGCTGTTGTCCCCCAGAAAGTTGTCCCGGATATTTTTGTGCTTGCGACAAAATCCCGACTCTTTCTAACAGTTGCATGGCTATTTCTTCAGCTTTTTTCTTCGGCCAGCGGCGTACCCAGACGGGCGCTAGCATGACGTTTTGCAATACTGATAGATGGGGAAACAGGTTGAATTGCTGAAATACCATTCCTACTTCCCGGCGAATTGTTTCGATGTTGCGTAAATCGTGGGAAAGTTCGATACCGTCGATCGTAATTTTACCTTGTTGGTATTCTTCTAAGGCGTTAAAAGTGCGGATAAATGTGGATTTTCCTGAACCGGATGGACCCATGACGACGACGACTTCGCCTCGGTTGACGTTCATGCTGACACCGCGCAGTACGTGAAATTGTCCGTACCATTTGTGGACGCTTTCTGCAATGATTACTGGTTCTGGGCTGGTTTGCTGAGTTTCCATAATTTTGTTATTTTTTAACCGCTGATGCTAGCTGATGCACGCGGATGAACGTAGATAAATATTTACCGTTGGCCTACTCCTAAAGTTTTTTCTATTTGGCGGCTGGCTAGAGACATTGAGTAACAAAATACCCAATAAATAATGCCGATAAATATGTAAACTTCGGCGTATCTGCCAATATAGGATGGATTTGCTAAAACTGCGCGGGATATGCCGATTAATTCTAACATTCCGAATAGGGAAAGTAGGGAGGTGTCCATGAATAATCCGATGAATTGTCCGCCGATCGCCGGAATGACTGTTCGCAATGCTTGAGGGAGTAAAATTAAGAGTGTGAGTAAAGGTGTATTTAGCCCGATCGCCCTTGCTGCTTCTATTTGTCCTCTGGGTACGGCCTGCAAACCACCGCGCACGTTTTCAGCTAAGTATGCTGCACTAAATAATGTTAATCCAGCAATAGCTCTAATGACTCTATCTAATTTGGGATATTCTGGTGGCAAGAAGAGTTGCAGCATGACTTGACCTAAAAACAAAATGCCAATTAACGGCAAACCCCGAATAATTTCGATGTATAATGTTGATAGCAGTTTCACAACTGGTAAAGTGCTTTGTCTGCCCAGGGCTAGCAATACTCCCAAAGGAAAAGAAAGCACTATACTAACTACTGCTAAAAACAGCGTCAATACTAAACCTCCCCAATCATTTGTCGAGACTTCTGTCAAGCCTAAACCGCCTTTAATTAACCACAAAATTACTGGGAATGAAACAGCCCAAGCTGCGGGAATCCAGTTAACCCCCCCCAACCCCCCCGAGCTTCGGGGGGGCGAGGGCAGGGCTGTTTCATTCTTTGTAGGGGCAATCCCTCGTGAAGAGCCCCAATGCCTGAAATGACGGAAAATGGTCGGTGGGGGCGAGGGGGGGTTGGGGTTCATTTGTCTACCCACAAAATAGCTGGCTGCTGCGGCGAGAATAATTCCTAACAGGTAAAGCCGGGAGGTAAGGTCGATCGGGGAAATTACCGCGCCGACAACCCCAGCACCGAGTAAAATCAGTAATGGCGGATTCCACAGCCTTTCTTGGCGCTGAATGTTTCCCCAAGTTAAGCCGGCTAGTAAAGTAATTATTCCGGTTACTATCCACAGCCGCCAATAGGATTCGCTGGGAAATCTGCCGACAAAAAATAGCGGCAAATTAGCTTCTAATACCCGCCATTGAGCTTTTGTAGTTGCCCAAACGATAATTCCGGTAATCACTTGGAAACTAACAATTAGACAAATCACTGTCAAAATGCTGTTGTACCAGGTACTAAATAAATTTTTACGAGCCCAATTCCAAGGGGTGGGCGATTCAGTGGCTGGGGGCGGAAGTACAGGTATTGTTTCCATAGGTTGTTAGTTGTTATTTAGTTAACTTCTAATTGCACTTGCTAAAATTCCTAATATTTTTTTTATGTCGTTCAAAAAATATTCTTTCAAGTCAATTTCAATCACTTGTTCTTTTAGTTTTAAAAATCTCCAGTTAGTGCCGCTAGTAACAGCACCATAAATTGTCGAAATCTGGTTGCCTTCACGTTCGTTAAATATTCTAGCTGCCAACATTTCTGCTACGCACTGTCCCAAACCGCCATTAATATTTTCTTTTTTAGCTTCCACAATAATAATTACTGGTGCGGTAAGAATTAATAATTCGGGAGAACGACTAATTAGAAAATCGCAATTTCCATTTAATCCTTGTTCGGCATCAATTGTAAAGTCAATTCCCGAAAAAAAGCTAATCTCAGAATTAAACTGTTTTCTCAACTCGATCAAAATCGGTGCGATTATCATTTCCGAGCGAGCTTTTTCTGTGTTACTGCTAATAGCTAACGGCACGGTATATAGAAGTGTTTCTTCTAAAAAGCTACTACTTTCTAACTCGGCTATATCAGAAAACATATTAATTTTATCTAAAACTTTAAAATCAAAAGTTTTAGATACTTTTGCTAAACTAAAATCACTGTATGCCATTCGGTTTCTCCTTGTACGAGCGATTAAAAAGCTCAACTCTTATTAAACTTTATCTTTCCTTTAGTTGTACAGTTTGATTGTACCAATTCATGAACAGAGAAATTATCAAGCTAATAGTGAGATATGTTACCATGATAATTAACATGGCTTCGATCGCCCTTCCGGTTTGATTCAGGGTTGGGGAAGCCACCACAAAGTAAACGTCGGGATAGGCGATCGCCACTGCTAAACTAGAATTCTTAGCTAAATTCAAATACTGGCTGGTTAAAGGCGGAATAATTACCCGCAAAGCTTGAGGCAAAATTATCAACCGCATCATGGTTCCAGATTTCAATCCCAAAGACTTCGCTGCTTCCATCTGCCCTCTTGGGACTGATTGAATTCCGGCGCGGACAATTTCGGCAATGTAACTGCCAGTATACAAGCTGAGTCCTGTCACTAGGGCTGCAAATTCTGGAGTTAATTTCAATCCTCCTTCCAGTTGCAATTCTGGTGTGAGGCGGGGAACATCTAAGCGAAAAGGCAGATTTTTGGTAATAATCAAAGCTGAGATTGCACTCAGAGCGATCGCACCTAATGCCCAAAGCAACTGTCTTCTTGGCTGCGCTTGTTCTATCATAACGCGGGCGCGCCACTGCCACAGAAGAGCCGCCCCCAAAACTCCGATAGTTAGCAAAATCAACCAAATTTCAAAACCGGGCAAAGTCGCCAGCCAAGGGACTGCAATACCGCGATTTGTTAAGTATACTGGGCCGCTCATCTGCTGATTTTCTTCCAGCTTTGGTAGCGAAATGAACACTGCAAAATACCAAAAAAATAATTGCAGCAACAAGGGCGTATTACGGATAATTTCTACATATAATCCTGCTAAACTTCGCAGTAACCAGTT
>RDXH01000373.1 GCA_004292745.1 Oscillatoriales cyanobacterium
AATGGAACTTGGTGCGATCGCCACGAGCCCTCAGTTTTCTTCCCATCAACCTGCTTCGGCCCGGTCCAACCCTTGGGAGTTTTAAGTACAATCATCGGCCACTGAGGGCGATCGGAACAGCCATTAGTCCGCGCTTCCTCCTGAATCGCCTTAATTTCGCCGATCGCCGTATCCATCGTTGCAGCCATCAACTGGTGCATCGTTTCCGGGTCTGAACCCTCGACCCAATAAGGTTTGTAGCCATAACCGACCATCAAACTCTCCAACTCCTCGCGGGGAATGCGGGCCAACACCGTCGGATTCGCAATTTTGTAGCCATTCAGGTGCAAAATCGGCAACACGGCCCCATCCCGAACCGGGTTGAGAAACTTGTTAGAATGCCAGCTAGCAGCCAGCGGGCCAGTTTCTGCTTCCCCATCCCCGACAACCGCAGCCACGATCAAATCGGGATTATCGAAGGCCGCCCCGTAAGCGTGGACAAGGGCGTAGCCAAGTTCGCCACCTTCGTGAATCGAACCCGGAGTTTCCGGCGCGACGTGGCTGGGGATACCGCCGGGGAACGAAAACTGTTTGAAAAGTCGTTGAATCCCCTCGGAATCTTGGGAAATGTTCGAGTAATATTCGGTATAAGTTCCTTCGAGATAGGTGTTGGCCACCAAGCCCGGCCCGCCGTGTCCTGGGCCTGCGATGTAGATAGCGTTTAAGTCTTGGGCTTTGATGAGGCGGTTGAGGTGGACGTAGATGAAGTTGAGGCCTGGAGTGGTGCCCCAATGTCCGAGGAGTCTGGGTTTGACGTGTTCGAGTTTGAGGGGTTCTTTGAGTAGTGGATTGTCGAGGAGATAGATTTGTCCGACGGAAAGGTAGTTTGCGGCCCGCCAGTAAGCGTTGATTTTGCCCAGTTCTGAGTCGGAAAGCGGTTTTAGTTGGGGGATTTCGGTCGTTCCTAGCATCATATGCGATTCAATCCTGTGTTTTGTTTGTTTTTTGGTTAACTCTGTTTTGAAGTTCGATCGAGGCCGAGAAACCGGGTTTTTTACAAAAATACTTGATTGCAACCCGCAGATTCGGGGAAAAACCCGGTTTCTTTGTCGGAGTGCGTAATTTATGTTTACTCCATATTTCACAAGCAAACAATTGAATTGTATACCAGTTTCATCTAAATCAAAGTTTAAATTAACGTTAATTTTTGAGTAACAAGTGCGCTGCGATCGCGGCAGAAAAGCCGGAGGTTGTGGGGGTGAAATCCAGCAATGAAAAAGATACTTCTCTAGGTAGAGGCAAGAATAATTGATATTAGATATGCAGATTTTTAATTGTGGAGGCTACCTGTTAAGAAAAAACTTGTCACCGATGAAGCAATGCGTCCAGTTGCAGTGCTGATTGATTACGAGGACTGGCAGAAAATTGAGCAATTGTTAGAAACTCTGATAATTCAAAAGACGGAAAAGAGTAATTTAGCGAAGTATGCGGGTGCCATCAAACTAACTGAATACCTGTTAGAATATCAGAAACAAATTAGGGAGGAGTAGGATTGAGTCAAGCTTTAATTGTGTTAGATACCATAGAAAATACATACATCATTCATAAATCCCAAAAGTTCCATGACAATCAAAGAATTAGAAGTACAACTCCTGGCCTTAACGCCGATCGAGAAAGCTCAAATCATCCAATTATTAACCCAAAACTTAGCTAACACCTGGCAAGGAATTAGCAAAACCCCCGGTGTCTGTGGCGGTGATGCTTGTATGAGAGCTTTCGTCGTTTGGGTATGAACGAGTCTCGACTCTTAGATAACTATCCCACACTAACGGCTACTGATTTAGCAAATGCCTGGGCTTATGCGGCAGCTTTTCCAGATGAAATTGAAATAGCTATCCGCGAAAATGACGAGGATTAAGATAATGGCACGTCTTTATGGTGACGAACAATTTCCTAGAGAGGTTGTAGAATTGCTGCGCCAGATGGGGCACAATATTCTGACAGTGCAAGAAGCCGGAAAAGATAACCAAAAAATTCCTGATGAAGAAGTGTTAGCTTTTGCAGTCAGTGAAAATCGAGCTGTTTTAACTCTCAATCGCCGCCATTTTATCAGACTGCACAGCTTACAGCCTGACCATGCTGGTATTATTGTCTGTAAGGCAGATGATGACTTAGCAAAAATGGCGGCTAACATTAATGAAGCTATTTCCTCACTTGCAACATTAACAGGTCAATTGATTCGAGTCTATCGCTCAGGGCCGCCGTCTATATCTTAATGGAATTCAATAGATGATTTAGCAACCTAATAGCTCAAATGAGCGTCGTCAGATAACCTCAGCAACCTTACTATTCATAAATCAAATAGATACTATGACAATCCAAGAATTAGAAGCACAACTTTTGGCTTTAACGCCGATCGACAAAGCTGAGGCCATCAACATCTTAACCCAGAGTTTGAAAAACAGCGGCCGCCCGATCGCAAAAACTCCCGCTGTGATGGGCGGTGATGCTTGTATTGACAACACTCGCATTCCCGTTTGGTTACTCGCCAGCTATCGCAATGACGGCGCTACCGATGCTTTTATCCTAGATTGCTATCCCCATCTCAGTGCTGCTGATTTAGTAAATGTTTGGGCTTATACTGAAGCTTATCATGACGAAATTGAGTCAGCAATTCGACAACAAGACGAGGCTGACGAAATTTAGCGAGTAAAGTGCATCAGCTATTGAAGCCCTCATAACTCGCTAAATTCTTATCTTTCCGACTGCTGCACCTCCAGCCAAGCCTGTAAATCCGCCATAGTAGCAAAATCCAACAGCGCCTCACTCAAATCTTCGAGCACTAGCAAGGGCAGATTGGCAAGGCGCGATCGCATTTCCTCAGAAATTTCTTGCCGTAACCGACGGGTTAATTGTCGGACAATCAGGGCACAGGCTTCTGCCTGCCGTCCTTCCGCCTTAGCTTCTTGATAGAATCTCGTTTCCTGTAATGTAATTCCCAACATTGATTCCACCTCGGCTCGACTCAACGATGTAAATTTGTACGACATAATAGTTGCTAATAGATCTATTATGTCACGACCTGCTGCTGATGGAACTTCTTGCTGCACTCGGCTCAGCAAATATCTTGCTTCTGCTGGTGCTTGAGTCTCCCCGACAGTCGTCAACACCATCAGCGCAATCCCTAAAGGCAAAGCGCGAATATC
>RDXH01000197.1 GCA_004292745.1 Oscillatoriales cyanobacterium
TGGATTTGCGAAATCTGAAAAAATCGGCGGCTATTGAAGTGGAAGATATTGCTAAACGGCTGATGGATTACGGCTATCACGCGCCGACGGTTTCTTGGCCAGTTGCGGGTACGGTGATGGTGGAACCGACGGAAAGTGAATCGAAGCAGGAATTAGACCGTTTTTGCGATGCGATGATTGCGATTCGTGGGGAAATTGCGGAGATTGAAAATGGGAATGTTGATGCGCAAAATAATGTGTTGAAAAATGCGCCGCATACCGCAGAATCTCTGATGGTTGATGAGTGGAATCGTCCTTATACTCGCGCCCAAGCTGCTTATCCGACTCCTTGGACTCGCGAACATAAGTTTTGGCCTGCGGTGGGTAGGATAGATAATGCGTTTGGCGATCGCAATTTTGTCTGTTCTTGTTTGCCCATGGAAGCTTACAATTAAGATTGTCATCCATGTGTCTAAATCCCCTCCCATCGCCCACATCTCACTCTAGAGACATCAACTTTGGATAAAACTAGGTAATTTAGGAGATTTTTTCTCCTAAATACCGTTTAATCTATAAAATATGAATAAAAATATTGCTAAAAACTTTGCTTTCAGATTAATAACCTATCTAATTTTTCCCATATTTCTATCTGTCGGTAGTGCCGAAATTTTCTTACGGGTTGCGGGATACAAACCCTGGCAAAGAGAAAATGTTGATGTTGCAGTTGAACCCAAAGGTAATTTTTTTACTAAGGATTCTGAACTTGGATACAAGCATTTGCCAGGAAAGTTTCAAGTAACACTTAACGGTAATTACTCATTTAATGCTACTCACTTAAACAATAGTTTAAGAATTACGCACCCTCTGAATACTTACAAATTACAGTCAAAAAAACCAGAAATTTGGATATTTGGCTGTTCTTTTACCTACGGTTGGTCCTTGAATGACAGCGAAACCTATGCTTGGTTGCTACAGGAGAAATTACCACAATATGAAATTGTCAATTTTGGGGTTAATGGCTATGGAACTATCCACTCGTTGATTCAGTTTAAACAAGCAATTAAGCAAGGAAATAAACCGAAAATTGCTGTGATTGCTTATGCGGGTTTTCATGACAGACGCAATACTTTTTCGAGGGCGAGAAGAAAGCAATTGGCTGATTGGAATAAACTGGGTGTTCTGTTTCAGCCTGATGCTAGGTTGAATAAACAACAGGGTTTTACCTATACTATGGCACAACTTGATTATCATGAGTTGCCGTTGATGCGGGTTTCGGCTTTAGTAAATTTTCTGGAGGTTAATTACAATCTATTTGAGGAGGAATTTTACAGAAGCCATGAGGTTTCTAAGGCAATTATTGCAGAGTTTAACCGTTTGGCTAAGGCGAATGGGGTGAAGCTGGTGGTTGCGGGTATTAACCCTGGTTCTGCTAAAATGTTGGCGGAGTTGAATGGGGAGGGTATTGCGACTGTGGATATTTCTGTTGATTTGAAAATACCGGCTAATAATAATTTACCTCATGATTTGCATCCAAGTGCGATCGCTAATCGGCAATATGCAGAAAAGTTGGAAGGTTTTTTACAAGCTAATTTTTTTAATTAAGTTAACGAACCGCGAAGGCGCGAAGGGTACGAAGGAAGAGGGAAGAGGAGGTTTGGGTGTTATTTATTTGGGGTGGCTAGGTTGATGAGGTTATTTGATTTTGTTTTTTTTAAGTGGAGTCGCAAGTCTCTGGCTGATGGGTTTTTCCTGTTGTTACTTGTGGTGGTGACGGTTGTAGTAACGTCTATTTATGTTTCTAAGGAATACACTTTTTATTGGTGGGATTATGCTGGTTATAATAATGCTACTGTCGAACTTGTTAATTCTTTTCGGCAATCGCCAGATCAGGCATTACGTGCAGTTATAGAATCGCTGGCTAAGGAGAAGAATCTTTTGATTTCGTTGCCTTTAGTGCCGTTTTTGCTATTGTTTGGTGATTCTCGGTTGAGTTATATTCTCAGTGTGTCTCTGATTTATGTGTTGCCCTTTCGTTTGTTGTTGGGGGCGATTTCTGCTAAGCTAATTCTTTTCGATTCGCGCCTAGTGTTTTGGTCAACTGTAGCGATTAGTTTGCTGATTCCGATGAGTTGGATTCCGACTTTACGGGGATATTTGGATACTGGTGGTTGTGTTTTTTTAGCTTTGGCAATTTTAGTTTATCTGCATGATGTTAAGCTAAAATATTGGTGGCAAATTCTGTTGATTGGCTGTTCGCTGGCTATGGCGATTTTGTTTCGGCGACATTTTGCTTATAGTGCGATCGCCTTTTTTGGTGCTTCTATATTTCAGTATTTAATCGAGTTTATTTTAACCTATAAAAAGAGGCAAAGTCAAGCTATATTTGTATTGTTAATTTCTGGGGTTAAGTTGGGTTTGATTGCGGCAACTAGCTTGGCTGTTTTAATGCTGGTGGCTGGAGATTTTACTCGCAGTGCTCTGACGGTTGATTACCGCAATTTATATTTGGCTTGGAGTTTGTCTGTTCCTGATATTTTAACTCGTTATGCTTCTTTTTACGGTTTGGGAACTTGGCTGTTGGTTGTGATTGGTTTTTCGGCGGGAATGATGACGGGGCTTCTCGTTGGTGAGGCTGTGGTTTTTGTTTCCATATTTGGGATTTTGTCACTGATTGCATGGCTTTTGGTCTTGCGTTATGGCTATTTGCACTATACAATTCATGTTACACCGATCGCACTTTTAGGATTATCGGCATTTTTCTGGACAACTTGGCTGACATTCCAAGGCAAAGTTCGATATTTGATGTTGGGTGTAGCTGGTTTGTATCTGACTGTGAATGCAGTTTTGGGGCTGATTCCGCTCAAGTTTGATTTTTCTGCGCTGTTTGTGGCTAGTTTTGGGCCTTTAGTGCGATCGGACTACGGCGAAGTGGTAAAATTGGTTGAGTTTCTGAGAAAAATTGCGCCCAATCAGGAACCAATTTATATTGCTGGTGCTTCTAATAGTTTTAATGCTAATATTCTTAAACAAGCTAACCGTAAGTTGAAACCGCCGGAGGGTTGGTGGAAATTAAACACTCTTGGTAGGCCATTAATTGACTCTCGCGATACTTACCCGCTACCGGAGTTGTTGATGTCGCAATATGTGGTGGTTGCTACGCCTTTTCAGCAGGTGTTGCTGAGTGATGAACAGGTTTTGCGCCCAGGGGAACAAGATGTTGTTAAAGTTGTCTATGATGCTTTTACTCAAAATTGGGAAATTTCCCGTGATTTTGAGCTTTTACCCGAACAGTTTCAGCTAGAAAATGGTGTCATAGTCAGAGTTTACCGGAGAATGCGCCCAAGTGCGATCGGCACAGCCATCAAAACCCTTCACGCTATGCAGCAGCAAATAGGCGAAAAACCAGGCACTCAATTAGATTGGATCAGCTTAAATCAGTCTGTTTACACCAGCCCTAATTATTCTGTTACCAAAGAAGCTCATAACTTATATCATATTGTAACTCATCCCAATATAAATTCCCAGAAAATTGATACATCTTTTTTATATTTAGGTTCCCTTTCCGCAAAAAATACAATCTTAGGCAAACTTAATTTACCTAACAAACAATGTCAGGGAGTTTCCCTGCGGTTGACTTTGTGGAACAATCAAGGTAAATTAATCAACTCCAGTGAAACAGTTTATAATTCAACTGCTTTACCCAAATTAAATCTCTTAATTGAGGGAAAAAATCCTAATTATTTACTCCTTGAGGTATTGAGTAGCAATAAACAAGACTTAACCAACCAATGTCAACTGGAAATTAACAATTTAGCCATATCAACTCAAAAAAGTTGAACCGTCAATGCAGAAATCTCAAAAATCTAACTGGTATTTTAACTTATCCCTCTATACCTTTGTCATCATCGGTGCATTGATAGCAACAGGCTATCAATTTCCCGTAGGAGGCAACTTTCCCGAATTGCCACAAATCCTACATCTCCTAAATCCTGAACTCTATAAAAATGACTATCATGTTCAGGAAATGGTTAAATTTAATCCTAGATATTACTATTATCATATCATTTATTTCTTGGCAAATCTAGGGTTAAGTATTCCCTTAGTACATTTTATTTATCAATTCCTAGCCTTTGGTTCAGTTGTCCTAGCTTGTCATGCCATTGTCAACATATATACTAACGCAAAACTGCCCGCGGCAGCCATGACTTTCTTATGTTTAGCATCCTCATTTACAGATGTTGGGAACACGCTGATATTTTCTACCAAATCCGTACCCAGTACCTTTGCAATGGGTTTCGCAATCTGGGGAATTTACTTTAGTTTGCGTCAGAAATGGCTGACAGGATATTTCTGTTTTGGACTAGCTTGTTTGTTGCAATTTCTAGTTGGTTTGTTGCCGGGGTTAATGATGATGCCTGTGCTGATTCTTGAATCTGTAAAACAGCGAAGGTTCAAAAATCTAATTTTGGCGATCGCACTTTTAGCCACAATGGCAAGTATCGTTTATTTACCGATGTTATTAACAGGTACTACCGGCACTCATACTATGAACAATGCCGAGTTTGTCTACATTCACGCAAAAATTCGCAATCCCCACCACATCCTCCCCTCCAATTGGAATGTTGGCAACAATTGGTTAAACTTTATCTGTTTAATTATTGGCGGTTTGCTTTGCATCAAAAATACGAATACACTGGGAAAAACCGACAAAATTAACTTTTCTATAGTTATTGCTACATCAATTTTTGCCTTACTGTTAAATTACCTATTTGTAGAATTTTACCCAGTGGCTTTAATTGCCAAACTCCAGTTAGCCAGAACCGTACCTTTTGCTCAAATAATTATATTTATCGCTATCAGTTTGCTAATCGATAGACTTTACCAAGCAAAACAGCTAGCTATGGCGTTGTTATTGCTCATTATCCTGACTTTACCCAACCGAGGTATTTTATTTTTAGGATTATTTGTATTTGTATCAATTTGGCAAACCCAAAAATATACCATCCCCAAACCTTACACTATTTTGCCGTGGATGTTTACCGCAGCAACATTAATTGGTAGCTTAATATATCCACTGACTAATTCAGGAGAAATAATAGAGAGGATAATTAGCATACCTGTTTTATTTTTAATTCTAGCGTTTCCCTTCATCTTAGAAAAACTCTCAATTTCTACAGCAATAAAACAAGTAGCTACCTATCTATTAGCTTTCTTCACTACCAGCATTTTAGTTTTAGGAATAGCCGGAATTATCCCCAAACCCCTGTTAGATATATTTCAAACTAGAATTAATATCAATGCCATTCCCCAAGACGACTTAAACCAATTAGCCCTACGCTTCTCCAAAACTAGCAGTCTAGATGCACTGGTATTAATTCCACCCTCTGTCACCAGTTTTCAATACTTTTCCCAAAGAGCAGTTGTCGTCAACTTCAAGAACTTTCCCTTGACAGAAACAGGTATCAAAGAATGGCAAAATCGCATGGAAAGCGTGTTAGGAGTCCCCTTGAATCCGCAAATGATTTGGGGAGGAAATGACTTATTCAGTCGCCGCAATAGTAGCGATTTAGTCGCAGTTGCTAGAAAGTATCGCGCCGATTATATCCTAACTCGTAGTGACTGGCATCCTAATATTCAAGGGGAAATCACAGACAAACAAGGCAAATGGATACTGTATAAAATTAGGTAATGGGGAATGGGGAATTGGGAATGGGGCTACCCCCTCTGCCCCCAAGGGCGGAAGGAAGAAGGAAGAAGTGGCTTATCTTTGAGTGGGGCGGGTTTAGGAGATTGTGGGTTTTAGGCAATTATTGTTTGTAAAACCCGCACCTACAAAAATTGGCATTATACCAGCATCAATCTACCGGAATTGATTTAACAAGCCAGACTTTTAGCCGTATTATTACGAGTAAAAGAGTTCCAAGTACCTAACTCCTTGGAACTACGACTGCACAGCATGGCTCTGGCTTCCTCAGTCAACCCTTGTACTAAACTAAAATCAGCGCCAGCAATACTTTTTAATTGTTCTAAATTCGCCCCTGTCAAATCAGCAGCCCGTAAATCTGCTCCCTGTAACTCAGCGCCAATTAATATTGCATTCCGCAAATAAGCACCGGTGAGTAAAGCATTTTGAAGAGTTGCGCCACTTAAGGCTGCTCCCTCTAAATTTGCGCCGGTTAAATCGGCTCCACTGAGATAAGCTCCTCGCAGATTACAATAACTCAAATCTGCTCCTCGGAGGTTGGCTGTATTCAGAAAAGCCCCACTGAGACTAGCCTTTGGCCCAATAGCTTCTGATTTTTGGTAATTAAATCCTTCTGGCCACAGCGTATGGCGATCGTATAATGCTAATTTGAATTTAGCAGATTCTATGTTGGCATCGACTAAATTGCAACCTTGTAAATCTGCCCGAAATAGATAACTTGCTTGTAAATTTGCACCGCTCAAATTGGCGTCTCTGAGACTAGCCCGCCGTAAATCAACTCCTTGGAGATTTGCACCTTGTAAATTGGTTTTGCTGAGGTTAGCTCCGATTAAGTTGGTGCCGCTCAAGTCCATCCCGGATAAATCCATCTGGCTGAGGTTGATTCCCTGGAGGTTGGTTTGAGCTAGACTTTTACTTTGCTCAAGAGCTTGTAAGACTTCTGTTAGGGTAAGCGGTTCTGAGAGGAAAAATGAGTGTTGATGAAGTGTCATTAGATTTTTTGAAGATTTATTGATCGAATTGCTCAAAGTTGTCCGGTGTCCTTTATCCTAGAATTTGACTGTTGTGCGATCGCCTTTTGTTAATTTTCTTAACCAAAATCCGATCCTTTCCTCCTCCCATCCCTCTTCACAAGGGGATTTGCTCGGTTCCTCTCCCTAAGTTGACACAGAAATGCTGCTAACACCACCGATGACTATGATGGATTTCTTTCGCAAAAGTGAGGGCGTTTGGTTCACTCAGCGAACAGTCCATAATTTTGATACTGCTGCTGCTGATGAGTCGGGAGAATCTAATGTGATCGTTGATCTCTTGTCCATAGATGATCCCAGAGTCTTGGAAGTTTGTCAACAGCAGAATGTAGATCCCGCTTTAGTTAGTGGGGGATGCAGTTTCATGTGGCAGGATAATTTGGATGATGCTACCCCGAACCAAAATTATGCTGCAATTCTGATCGATGTACCGAATCCCAATAACCCGAAGATGGGCAAGTTTCTGCGAAATCGCGGCTACGTCGAAGGCATTCCGGTAATTGGTATTTACAATTTTGCTGATGATGGAGTGTTGACTATTGAGACGGAATATGAGACAAATCAAGGACAGGAACGCTGTTGGTTTATTAACGATCATTTTCGGGTACGGGTGATGACTGTTCAAATGAGCAATGGGGTTAAACAAATGGCATACTGTTCTGAGCGTCGTTGTATTTCTCAGTCTGTTTTAGAAGAGATGCTGGAACACAATCGCTTGAGGGTTTCTGGGGTTGCTGCGGTTTGAGGTTAAAGTCATATTAAAGCAAAAATACCAGGCGATTGAAATCGCGGCTACAAAAACAAAGTCCGCCTCCGCGGACTAATTATCAAAATATCAAAACTATGTCTGAAAACGAAGAATTAACACCATCTGATATTGATGAATCTGCCGAGGATTCAACACAGATAAATGCTGAAGAATTGGTGGAAGTGATTGCCGAATTTGAGCGGTATCGGGAACGTTTGGTGAGTGAGACGATCGCCGCGGCACAAAAGGCAAAGCTACCCCAGAAACCAGCCCTGGCTAAAATTGAGCCGGAACTTGCTAAAATTGATGCTGGACTTGAGAGTCTCCGCACTCAATTGGCGGCGATAACTACTAATAATTAGGTGAGAATTATGGTCAATGCTGGTGTTCAATCTCAGGACGATCCGATTTTATTGGCTCATGCAAAAGCAGATGCTTTTCTGCGGGAAGTTACTGAACAAATAGATTTAGATACTTTCAATCCTGATGATTCTGAGGTTTTGAAGCAGTTGGTTGAATGTATGGGAGATACGCGGGGAATGACTCGACTGCGTTTCGCGGAAACTTTGGCGGAAATTGGTGAAGCGGCGACTCCTTTTTTGTTGGATGGTTTGGCAAATCATCCTAATCCGGTTGTGCGACGTGCGGCTGCTAAAACTCTGACTTTGATTGCTGATCCTAATGCGGTTCCTCATCTAATTCATGCCTTGTTGAACGATCTGGATACTGTGGTTAAGGGTTCGTCAATTGGGGCGCTGGCGAGGATTGGGGAGCCGTCTGTGCAGGCTTTGTTGGATATTTTGGGCACGAAGGATTTGCCGGAAAGTACGATCGGTCATGCGGCTTGGGCGTTGGCGTTTATTGGGGCGGGGGCGAAGGAGTATTTGTATCAGGCGATCGCTTCTGATTCTTCTGTGGTGCGTGGTGCGGTGGTTGGTGCGATCGCCAAAGTCGCCCAGGAAGAGCCCAAAGCCGACTTATTTGAGATTTTGGTGAAGTCTCTAACGGATGTTGATGTTGACGTGCGTTGCGAGGCGGCGGCTGCTTTGGGAAATCTCGCCTATAAGCCTGCAATCCCCAACCTGATTGAGTTGAAAGTGGGCGATCGAAGTGCGATCGAACCGCTACAATCTGCATTAGCGAAGGAATCGGAAGTGGCGATTCAAGGTGTGATTAAGTTAGCAATTTCTCAAATTAAGTAACTAAAAATATGACTGAATCTGGAACCGGGCGGATGTTGCTTTCCCATAATTTCGATCTGCCCGAGGGTATCTTTCCCACCTTAAGTAGAGAAGATTTGACTCTGGTATTTGCTGAGGGTTTAAGTCAATATCCTGGGATTAAGTGCCGTCAATTAAATCACGCTCATTGGATGGTAGAAGTTTTATTTTCTACTAATGATTTTGCTCCGCCTCAAGTTGGGGAGTTTTGCGCTGAAGCTTTGGTAAATAAGCGGATGAGTCAAGGAAAAGTTGATGATAATTTTCCTGATATTCTGATTTTAGCGGGATTTAAGAAGACTCCGCCCTTGAGTAGTGATGCTGAAGCGTTGCAAACCGGAGAATGGGGGGTTGATGTGGTGGAAACTCCGTCTGCTGAGAGTTTCTTGATGGCGATGGGCTGGGAGGA
>RDXH01000198.1 GCA_004292745.1 Oscillatoriales cyanobacterium
GACTTGCAGCAACTGTTGGCAGATTTGAGCAGTCGCGAACGAGATGTGATTCTGATGCGGTTTGGTTTGGGTGATGGACACCCCTACTCACTGGCAGAAATTGGTCGGGCACTGGATTTATCTCGCGAGCGTGTCCGCCAAATTGAAGCTAAAGCTTTGCAAAAGCTGCGTCAGCCCAAGCGTCGCAACCGCGTGCGGGATTATTTAGAGTCTCTAGGTTAAAGTTGCCACATCCACAATCCTGTGATGTAAGAACCCGGACTTCTTCAAGAAGTCCGGGTTCTCCTGTCTTTAGAAATTATCAATAAGCTTTGATATTTGAAAAATATCCCGATCGTTGTGTATGATTGTCAATAGACAGACTTTCTTGAGAGGGTCACTATGGCACTTTACACAGCTTCTTCCTTCAAATCGGAACTCAATGACAAAGGCTGGCGGATGACTCCTCAACGGGAAACCATCTTGCACGTTTTTCAGAACCTCCCCAAAGGCAACCACCTGAGTGCGGAGGATTTGTATACTTTGTTGAAAAATCGCGGAGAAAACATTAGCTTATCGACTATTTACCGAACTTTAAAGTTAATGGCAAGGATGAGCTTGCTGCGGGAACTCGAACTAGCAGAAGGTCACAAACACTATGAAATAAACCAGCCTTATCCGCACCACCACCATCACTTAGTCTGCGTTCAGTGCAACAGAACGATCGAATTTAACAACGATTCGATCTTGAAAATTGGCATGAAGCAAGCTGAAAAGTCAGGGTTGCATCTCCTCGACTGCCAGCTCACCATTCATACTGTTTGTCACGAAGCTTTGAGAATGGGATGGCCCTCTTTGGTTTCGAGTAATTGGTCTTGTCCGAGGTCGATCGCCCAAAATGCCAACGCCCCGGAATCAAGCGAGTAAGTATACACCTATATTCGCGTTTTAAGTACAAATTGTTACAAAAATTAACAAATATTGGTGTGACCTTGGCTAAAAAGTTTTGGTCAACAAATCGTCACTGCTGACCCGATAACTGCGCTGAGCTTGGTCGAGAGCGGCTTGAGTGGGAGCATCCAACACTCCACTAATGGGGCCATTGTAAAAGCTGAGGTCTCGCAGTCGTCTCTGTAACTGGTAAATGCTCGATCGAGAACTGATGCTAATTGGAACTGTAGAAGCTCGATCGACCTGTGGTAGGCTCACGCCCCTAGGGGGAACAGTCTGTGCAGTTTGGTTCTGACTTTGCTGTAAAGCTCCCTGAGTCTGTCTATCGACCTTTCCAGTCCCAGACAGGCGGTTAGCTGTCTGAAACCGAATCAGGGCGGCCTCAGTAGCTCGATCGAACAAACCATGAATCGGACCTGCATAATAGCGCAATACTTGCAGTCTCTGCTGTAACTGCTCTACTTGTCGGCCCGTGTCACCGAACTTGAGAAAGTCCACCACAAAATTTGGTTGTTTGCTTTGTCTAGGAAAAAAAGTAGCTTGAAACTCAGCCCTCCGGGTATCTATCGCAATCAAAGTAGCAGTGTCAGCACAGCCATCTGTTACCAGAAAATTATCTTGTTGAAAACGAGTAACAGCATAGAGAGTACGTTCCCGAAACTTGCCATCAACAGGGCCTTTAAAATAGCCCAAATCCTTTAACTGCCGCTGAATCAAGTCTACCGTCGCTCCTCTGTCTCCAAAGCGCAACCCTCTGCAACCACCATTTCCAGAAATAACGCCGGGAATTGGAGTCGTTGGCTGGGGCTGGGACGGCCCTAAGAGCAAAGCTAAAGTTTGGCTGTCAGCAACACCAGTTACCGATAGTCGGTTAATTTGTTGGAAACTTGTGACAGCTTCTTGAGTAATTCTGCCAAAAGTACCAGTAGGATTTGTGGTAAAATAGCCCAACTGCTGCAACTGGCGCTGGAGAACTAAAACATCTTCACCCTTGTCTCCAAAACGCAACTCCCGATAATTATTGGTATCAACAGTTCTATAAGCTTGAGTTTTGACCCCTAAACTATTGAGTGCTGATACTGTATCGCGATCGGGTCTTCCCGTCAGCGATAGTTGATAGTCTCGCTGAAAGTTAGTCAAAGCTTTTTGAGTGAGCGGGCCGAGTTGACCGGTGGAACTTCTGTTAAAATAGCCCAACTGTCGCAATCGGTCTTGAACCGATCGCACATTGGGGTTTCCTGGATTTATTTGAGCAAAAGCCGAACTAGCTGCACTCACAACCGATAGTATTAAAGCCAAAGATAATAAACGGAAATAAGTATGGCTGGATAAGTGTTTCCACTTGATCCCCTCTAAAATTGGAGACTCTGTGGGTGCTTCGTCAGCAAGAGCAAGTTCGAGATAAGCAAGAGATTCCATAACTTTATGATTGTGAAATTGTAGCTGGGCTAGGTGGGAAAACTGCCAAAACTCTATTTTGGTCTGTGACTCAATCTATGGAGACTAAGTTTTACCTGTATACACGTAGCACCCCTGTTTATCAAAAAAAATTCCACTCAAAATATAGGTAAAAACCAGGATAGCATCACTGTTTCTGTTGACGTGCTCGTCAGCAAAAAGTTGGCAAGCACATCTTAGCCTTTTGTCCCGAAGGATGATATGTTTTTGGCGATAATTGCTTAATATTTTATCTGGCTGCTGCTAAAAATACCACTGATGCCAGAACCCCGACTTCTCTAAAAAGTTAGGGTCCTGATGGGCGATCGGCATCTCAGGTTGAGTGAACAAACCTGACGGTCAACTGAGTACAGTTAGACCGCAGGCTTCTTTTTCCTTTTTTGCAAAAGCTTTTTTGAGTGACGGAGTTCCCCCGCCACTTTCTTAAAAAATTGAGTATCTTAAATTAAGCCTAACCGATCGCAAAGTAAAGCTACTCCCGCTGCAAAAACAGTAATTGCCAAAGCAACTAGCGGATTTTGCCCTTGGCTGACGGCAAAAGAGGTGACTACCCCAGCTCCCAAAGCCGCCGTCACAGCAGCACTCGCCAAATCTCGATCGGGACGTTGATCGTACATATTTTTTATCCTAGATAGTTGTTATGTCAAAGAAAACTTGAATGGTGTAATTCAAGTTATCACTGTTGTCGCAGGTGGGGTGACAACGGGCTGGGTTTTGCAACTAACCTTAAAATTTTGCTAAGTTTCTTAACATATTCTCATTTACTACATAAGTTTTAATTATTGACCGATACTTTTTCAGTATTGCCACCCTTGACCCAACCTTCACGATTGCCATCCTCAACCCGAATTCGCTGCCACTCTTTATCAGGGGAATCTTCCAAAACCACCACTTTTTCGTTATAACCAACACCACCAATACGGTTGGCATCTCGGTTGGCACTATCGCGTAAAATCAAGCCAATCGGCTGAGTAACCAGAGCTCGGTAGGCTCCCGGTTCTAGCGGTTTTGGTGAGGGAGTATCGCTAGACTCTGAAACAGGACTAGCTTTCGCTGTTGACGTAGGCTTGGCGTTGGCAATCTGAACTATTTTTTTGTCGTTGGGAAAAACAGGTCTTTCAGGGATCGTGGTGAGTTTAGCGGCAAAGTAAAGTGCAGCCGCCACACTAGCGCCTGCCATGAGCACGATGGCTAATAAAAAGCCAACTAAAAACTTGAAAAAACTATACAAACTGTTCATAAAGCCGCTATTTAAGCAAGAGAGACGGGAGATTGGGAGAGGGGGAGAGTTGCGAAAATTTTCCTGATTCCTGATTGCTGATTCGTGATGACTTCAAAAGTTTACCCTTGAATTCGGCGGCTTAAACTGCCGTATCGAGAAGCAAGACGAGCTTTCCCCGCAGCAGCCCAATCTTGGAGAAACTGGATTTGTTCTTGAGCAGTTCTTGCCAAGGGTACCATTTGGCTAGCTGATTCTAAAATATCATCTGTGGTGAAATCTCGATTCTGGCTAAACCCAATGTGCATCGCCTCGATCAAGGTTTGCTCGATTTCTGCCCCGGAAAAATCAGGAGTTTCGTAAGCCAAACGCTCTACATCGTAATTTTTGATGCTGTGCGATCGCAACCGCAACAAATGTACCTCAAAAATCGCCCGCCGTTCCTCCTGACTCGGCAAACCCACAAAAAATATTTCGTCAAACCTACCTTTTCTGAGCATTTCTGGTGGTAAAGACTGAATGTTGTTCGCCGTTGCTACTACAAATACTGGAGAAGTTTTTTCGGCTAGCCAGGTAATAAAAGTCCCAAACACTCGGCTAGTGGTTCCCGAATCCCCTTTACCATCCAATCCCCCAAAGGCTTTGTCAATCTCGTCAATCCACAATACGCAAGGTGCTAAAGCTTCTGCTAGCTGAATCATTTGTCTGGTGCGCGATTCTGATTCGCCGACTAATCCGGCAAATAGGCGTCCGACATCCAAGCGGAGTAGGGGTAAATGCCAGTGATGGGCGATCGCCTTTGCAGTCAAGGATTTGCCGGTGCCTTGAATTCCCACTAACAACAAACCTCTGGGATGGGGTAAACCGTATTGACGCGCGCGATCGGAAAAAGCACCACCGCGCCGCAGCAACCATTCTTTGAGATTATCCAAACCGCCGATATCAGAGATGTTTTCGCGGGCTGGGTAAAAATCCAGAATTTGAGTTTGGCGGATAGTTTGGCGTTTTTCTTCTAAAATCAGTTCTGCGTCGTTGGAATGGAGTTCGCCTCTGGTGGCGATCGCCTTTGCCAGAACTCGTCGAATTCTTTCCATAGAAAGTCCTTGACAGGAGCGCACCATTTCATCCAGCAAACGCCCTTCTATGACCTGTCCAATCCCCCCTAACAGCTTTTCCACCTCAATTTTTATTTCCGTCGCCGCAGGCAGGGGAAACTCCAAAACAGTCATCACTTCGCTGAGGTCTTCGGGGATGGAAATGATGGGAGATACGATGACAATATTTTTGGGTTGAGATTTGAGGAGTCTGGCCAAATTCCGCAGCTTCCGGGAAATTGCGACATCTTCTAAAAACCGCTGAAAGTCCCGCAGAATAAAGATTGCCGGTGCGGATGTGGGCAGTTTTTCGAGGAATTCTAAAGCTTGTAGGGGGTTGCGTTTACCAAAACCTGTATCGTTGGGATTACCTTGGTAGCCATCGACAAAATCCCAGGTGTAGACGGCGCGATCACCTTGTTTTTTGGCACTTTGAGCGATCGCCACTTCTACTCGTTCTTCTTCCCGTGTGGGAATGTAGATTAGGGGGTAGCGCGATCGTAGCAGCAGTTCAAACTCATCACTAAAATTGGTCATTTGTTATTAGTCATTAGTTATTAGTCATTAGTCATTAGTCATTAGTCATTAGTTATTAGTTATTAGTTATTTGTTTTAGTGCTGAAATATCGCTCTTATTTCTTAGTCCGCGGAGGCGGACTTTGTTCGTGTAGTAGCGGTTTCAACCGCCGAGTTATATTCTTATTTCTTAGTCCGCGGAGGCGGACTTTGTTTCGTAGGGGCAATCCCCCCGTGGTTGCCCGGTTTCAACCGCCCGGTTAGCCGAGTCAACTAAGGCAATTGCCGTTTCAGTGCCGCCAGAGATGCCCAACGACTGTCAGATATAGTTTCTGAACTTTCTGTATTGGTATCATCATCATTTATAATAATTCCCACACATTTAGCATCACATATTTGTTTGTGGGGTTCTGCCAGACACAGTTGCTCGTACAGCCAATCACTGGGAGAGAATGAACCCGTTGGCGACAAAGTTTCCACCAAATCTTCAAAATCAACCTTCATTTCTATCGGATGTGTCTCTGGGCGATCGGCATCTTTATCCAGCCAAATTAATTCCGATGATTTCAACACCAATCTCTGATTGTACTGTTTCAAACATCTATGACAAGTGAGAGTAACAATGGTTTCTGCTTTCGCCTTCACCTCAAGATAAGTCCCTTGGTGAGTCACTTGCAATCGTCCTCGCACAGGAGTTAGAGATGCTAAATCGGGAATAAATTCATCAAACTCAATTATCTCTGTCTGCTCTGATTTTGAGAGTATATGAGGAATATAAATTGTGTCCATAATCATCCTCCGCCTTCTGAACCTCACCCTATTTTAGATTTTAGATTTTAAATTGAATATTGAAGATTGAAGAATTATAGAAAACTACCCCAGTGATGAATCCGAGGGAATGTAGAAAGTGAAAAGGAATAGTTGATTTTTAAATTTTCCCTCTTCCTTCTTCACATCGATCTTCTTCTTACCTTCAGCGCAGACGCACTACCAAACGTCGATCTGGTTCTTGTCCTTGACTGTAAGTTTCTATATCCTCAGATTCGCTCAAAAAGCTGTGTACTTGACGGCGTTCAGCCGAAGAGAGCGATTTGAGTTCAACTTCTACTCCTGTCATCCGGGCTTGCTGTGCTGCGTATTCTGCCATCGATCGCAGTTCTTCTTGGCGACGAATTCGATAGCCATTGAGTTCCACTGTATAAGCAATTGGCTCTTCTGCTTCGTGAGCTATATTTACAACCGTGTTGCAGAGGTACTGAATAGCATCTAGTACATCACCGTTTGGTCCTACCAAAATTGCAATTTGTTCGGGAGTCAGATTGCTTTCATCTATGGTCATCCAATAGCAATCTGCTTGTTGTTCACATACCACTTTTGATGGAATGGCGGACAGTTTGAGAAATTCTTCTAACCATTGCTGTCCGCGCTGCATTTGAGAGTCTTTCATTGTTAACATCAAGCTTTTTTCTTGGGACGCTTAGGCTCAAAGGGAATCGCATCTAATCCCTGCTCTTTTTTAGTTTTCGCCTCTGCCTCATCCACTATTTTTTGCAGGTTGTCCGGCAGTGGTTCTCGCGACAAAATGAACGATTGAACTGTCTGGAAAATGTTAGCAATCAGCATATACATCAACACACCGGCAGGCAGCGGGAAGAACAAAAACATCCCCGAAAATATCACAGGTGTCAGTTTGTTAACTGTAGCCTGTTGAGGGTTGTCGTTTGGTCCTTGGGCTTGTCCCGAAAGGGTTTGGTTGATATACAAGCTGATACCAAAGCCGAGGATCATGACCAAAATATCCCAGTGGATTGTACCGTCTGGGTCGATCGCACCAACGCGGCCTAGAGCTTCGATAAACAGGAATCCTTTGTTAGTGGCCAATCCGGGGATTGTGCCTTGAACTGTCACATCACCGGGCGCTATGGCTACGATGTTGCCCTGTTCGTCTATCTTTGCCAGTTCTTCGCCTTTGGTGATTGTCCACCGGGGTACAAAGTCTGTTTCGCTCTTGTTTTCTGTCGCTACAGCGCTCAGAGGTTTACCCTCTGGGGTTTGAAATTCAATTTTGGTTTTGTCTCCGACTGCGAGTTTGTCGCCGCCGGGAATTACGCCAATAATGGGAGCGTGAAAAGTACCTGTCACGTAAATATTTTGCGGTGGTGTCGCAAAGGCTTGCGGTTGAACAACTTCCATTTGTTCTTTTGGCAAGACTTGGATGTTAACGCTGTAATTTATGTCAGAAAACGGCGAACCCCTGAGTGTGGCAAACAGCGCAAACAGCACTGGCATTTGGATCACTAATGGGAAACATCCTGCTAGAGGATTACCAAATTCTTTGTATACTTTGCTCATTTCCTCCTGCTGTTTAGCAGGATTGTCTTTATAGAGTTTTTGAATTTGATCTACTCGCTCTTTCATCAACGGCTGCGCTACTTTCATGCGCCGCATATTGCGAAGAGAGCCTGCATTGAGAGGATAAAGAGCAAAGCGAATCACGAGCGTCAGAGCTACGATCGCTAAACCATAGCTTGGCACGATACCATAGAAAAAATCTAGGATCGGCAGCATGAGGTTGCTGGAGAGAAATGAGATACCAAAATCCATTCGCTTTGAGTTAATTTAGGTGCTCTATGTTTACTGTTGAGAAATATTGGGTACCGCTGGATACGGGCCACTCAACTTTTAGACTTTTGTCTATCTTAGGACATTGGCTATCGATCGATCGCCCGTTAGCGGTTTTTTGATAATGGATTTTCCAATACTCGCACTAACTTCACCCTTTTTTGAGGGAGGGTAAAGCGGTTATTTAGCTTGAGCTGCGTTGGCTTTTTGAGCTGCGGCGGGCAGTTTTTCGTTAATGTAATCATAGACCGATCGGAATTTCGGCATAGATCTCAGTTCCAAACGACTCCCACTTTTCAGTGTGATCACCATGTCTCCATAGCTGCCAAAACCTCGTGGTACCGTCACAATCTTGACTATATCTGAGTAGATCACATCTGTGCGATCGCCACCCATCCAACCGCTAGTGACTGACACGCGACGGCTGGTGATCCGATAGCGCAGCCATAGAGCTCGGACAATTGCTCCGACTGCTAGGGGAATTCCCACTACAGTCAGCGCCAGGAGTAAGTTAACGATCAAGTCACCGGGCGCGGGGCCACCTTCATAATATACTTCCTCTCGAATTCCCATCTAGTACCTCGGCTTCTACCAACAACTGCTCTAATTCTTGCAGAATTTCTGCATAATTGCACTCTTGATCGGGGCAATAAGTGTCGCAAAGCAGCACGAATCTGGCGCTTAATCCGGTTGCGGACTACAGCACGTTTGCTCACTTTGAGGCTGATAGAAATGCCAGTGCGAGTGGGCTGCTGCAAGAATTTTTCGGCTGTCGGTTGGGCTTTGAGCGCGCTTTTAGGTTTTCGCAGAGCTCTTAAGCTCAGATGAGCGGAGTTGCGGCGCATTCCTTTGCGGTAAACGGCGCTGAAGTCTTTTCGGTGCTTGAGTCTGTTTGCTTCGGGCAACATAGCTACGGGCGCGATCGGGGTTTTGAACCTTGGTCCGGTGCTAGACTGCGAGGCGGTGGCGACCTTTGCTGCGGCGGGCTTTGATTACCAATCGACCGTTTACGGTCCGCATTCTGGCACGAAAACCGGAGGTTCTTTTTCTTTTGCGGCTGGTTCCGTGCAGGGTTTGCTGTGTCATTTTAATTTCTCCCGGCTTGTTACTTTACTTTTGATTAATATTCACAATCTGCGATTATACCATAGAGTTGTTCAGTTTACAAATATTTTTAAATTCATGATAGTTAGTCTGTGGGTGATGGGTTTGAGCTTTCCTTATTCAGGAATTTAGTATTATTTGCTACATTTTACACCCAACATCCGAGAGAGCCTGGTTGGGACGATCGCCAAATGGGGAAACAGTCCATACAAGAATTGCGATCGCCCTAGGTTTTTGATATGTAATAATATAAATATTTTCTAGATTCTATGAATGACGACAGTACACTTATCTGGAGTTTTTAACTAACACCATGAAATTTATTAACCCCAAAACAGACTATGCCTTTAAAAAAATCTTTGGTTCGGATCAAAGCCAAGATATTTTAATTAGTTTCCTGAATGCAATTGTCTATCAAGGTGAGACAGTCATAGTTTCTTTAGAAATTATCGATCCTTATGCCCCTGGGAGAATTTCGGGATTAAAAACCACTTATTTTGATGTGAAAGCTCTCTTGAATAATGGGGAAAATGTGTTAATTGAAATGCAGGCACTTAATGTGCCAGCTTTTGGGAAAAGGATTCTTTACAACACAGCGAAAATGTATGTCAATCAACTGAAGTTAGGGGAAGTTTATCCTGAATTGAGAGCGGCAATTGGTGTGGCGGTGACAGATTTTATCATGTTTCAGGAACATAGTAAAGTGATTTCACAATTTACGCTGAAGGAAGATGAGTTACTACTGAATTATCAGCATAGTCCGTTAAAATTAGTGTTTGTGGAGTTGCCAAAGTTTAATAAAACGCTGGAAGAGTTGAGTGATATTACGGATAAATGGCTTTATTTTTTACGCAAAGCACCGGATTTAGAGGTGATACCAGCATCTATGTCAATTGTACCGGAAATTGAGAAGGCTTTTGCGATCGCCGATCGGGTAAATCTTAGTTTAGAGGAAATAGATGATTTGGAGAAGCGG
>RDXH01000199.1 GCA_004292745.1 Oscillatoriales cyanobacterium
TATAACCCTAAAGCAATTGCCCGCGCGATCGCCCGCTTTTGCTTTCATGGAATCTACCAGCCGCCGCCCAATATTCAAAAACAACCAAGTCGAGATTACCGAAAAAGCTGCTAGCAGAATGGGGATGCTGCTGGAAATGCTAATTGAACGCGGTAAAGAGCGCAAATTTGCTAAATTTAATCAGTTTCAGGCCCAGCGATTTGTGTTGCAGTGCGTCTTAGCAATGTTTGCCGAAGATCGGGGACTTTTGCCGCCTGCACTCTTTACTCGCTGCGTCAAAGATTGTCTGGAAGGAGCAAGTTCTTATGATGTCTTGGGCGGCTTATTTCAAGCAATGAATCAGCAGGGAATTACCCCCGCAGGACGTTATGAAGGAGTCGATTATTTCAACGGCGGATTATTTTCGGAAATACACCCCATTGAACTGCAACAGGGAGAGTTGAAAATATTAGAAGTTTGTGCGGATCAAAATTGGAGTCAGGTACGCCCTTCTATTTTTGGCAATATCTTTGAATCGGCTTTGAAAACAGATAAAAAACAGCGCCGCGCCTACGGGATTCACTTTACTACTGAGGGAGACATTCGCCGCATTGTTTTGCCTACAATTAGCTATTACTGGGAAGAGCGAATTCATGCTGCAAATACGGTAGCAAAACTGCAAAATCTGCACCAAGAATTAGGTCGCTATCGCGTCTTAGATCCGGCTTGCGGTTCGGGTAATTTTCTTTATGTAGCTTATCAGGAACTCAAGCAAGTTGAAAAGTTACTTTTAGATAAGCTAAACTTGTGCGACGGTACAAGAGGTTACATGAATTTAGTCACGCCGCAGCAATTTTACGGCATGGATATTAACTCGTTTGCGGTGGAGTTGGCGCGGGTGACGCTGATGATTGGCCGCAAGGTGGCGATCGACAATTTGGGATTGAAAGAACCTTCTTTGCCTTTAGATACTTTGGATAAAAATATTGTCTGTGCTGATGCTTTATTTACTGATTGGGTGAAGGCTGACGCGATTATCGGGAATCCCCCGTTTTTAGGCGGAAAGCACATGAGGATTGCGCTGGGAGATGAATATATTGACCGCGTGTTTGAACGCTTTCCTGATGTGAAAGATTCGGTGGATTTTTGTGCTTATTGGTTTCGCATAGCTCACAATAATTTAGCACAACATGGTAGGGCTGGTTTAGTTGCTACTAATTCAATCAGTCAAGGTAAAAGCCGCGCTGCTGCTTTAGATTATGTCGCGCAAAATGGCGGTCACATTTATGCGGCAGTTTCTACTCAACCTTGGTCGGGGGAAGCTAAGGTTCATGTTAGTTTGATTAACTGGAGCAAGGAAAAGCCGAAAGTTTACTATTTAGATAATCTCGTGGTTTCCAGTATTAATTCTTCGTTGCAAGCAACTATTGATGTTTCTCAAGCTGCTAGGTTGTCAGCGAATTTAAATAAATGCTTTCAAGGTGTAGTTCCTAATGGTAAGGGATTTATTATTACCGAACAAGAGGCTAAGGACTGGATTCAAGCTGATTTGAATAATCAGAAAGTTATTAAACTTTTTTCAATGGGGGCGAATCTAGCTAAAAATCCTAACTGCGTACCCGATAGATGGATTATTGATTTTGATGACATGACAATAGAAGAAGCTAGCAACTATGAACTACCTTTTAATCGATTGAAATCAACTATTTCCATCGAACGCCAGAATAATCGCAATGAAGCACTAAAACTCAACTGGTGGAAATATGAAGGAAAACGCTTAGGAATGAGAACAACGATCGCACCCTTATCTAACTACTTTACCGTACCGAGAGTCTCAAAATGGGCTGTCTTCATTCCCGCTCCCGTTAGTTGGCTGCCAGGTGACTTAAATATTGTTGTTGCTTCAGAAGACTTCTACATTTTTGGCATTCTCACATCAAAGGTTCATCGCTTCTGGGTTAAAGCTCAAAGCTCAACACTTAAAGGAGACACTCGATACACGAATACCACCTGCTTTGAAACTTTCCCATTTCCCCAGACAGCAGCGAAGCAATTAGTAGAGGAAATTCGGGGAACTGCGGTAGAATTGCACGAATACCGCACTCAACAAATGTCAGCGAAACAGTGGGGAATTACTCAACTTTACAACAAGTTTTTTGAAGAACCAACAAGTCAGCTATTTAAACTTCATGCTAAGCTCGATCGGCAAGTAATCCAAGCTTACGGATTTACTGACAGTGACAATATCTTAGACCAATTGCTAGCATTAAATCTAGAACTAGCAGAAACCGAAAAACAAGGTCAGCCAATAGTAGGGCCCACGGCCCCAAATTAAGGCAATTGAGTCTCCCAGAGTCCGCCAGGGGTTGAAACCCCTGTCTAATAGCGAAAGTCCTCTGAAGAGGACTAATGAGTTCTTCAGTCCTCTTCAGAGGACTTTAGCTTTGAGACAGGGAATTCATTCCCTGTCGGACTGTCGGCTTAAGGTGTAACATTCGCCCATCTCAATCCCAAATTACCAAGGACTTCCAACCATCACAAAAGCTGACCAATAAAAAGGATGGGACAACTTTGTACCCTCAAATCCTTGCAGCGATGGTGGCAATTCCACCCCTGGACCTCGACTCGAACCTCGCAATTTACCACCCTCCAAACGCACATCTCCTCGCAACATTGCAATTTGCGCTTTTCGCAGGGCGGCCGCCTTAATTGGCGCAGTCTTCAACTGTTGATAAAATTCACTCATCAATCCCAAAGTACCTTCGTCACTCACATACCACAAACTCCCCAAGGCCGTTTGCACCCCAGATTGTACCGCCAATCCGCCAAAACCTAACTCCGCTTCCTCATCTCCCACCGCAGTGCGACAAGCACTCAAAACCAATAAATTTACCTGGGGGTCGTTCAATCTCAACTGTCGCAATTGATCGAGTTGCAGTCGGCTATTCCACAACTGAATAAAAGAATTACTTGGTAATCCTGGTTTAAATTCGCCGTGAGTAGCTAAGTGAATAATCCCAAAGGGCCGACTTTGATGCTGTCGCCTCAAATTCTCCAAAGTAAAGCCCTCATTCAGAAAACTAATTCCCGGCCAATCTCTGGAAATAGCTGCTATTTCAGCAGGAACTGCCGGCAAAGGTTTCAACTCAGAAAACTGCGATGCACCCATGGCTAAAACCTGAAGGTTTCTGATATCAATGTAACGAGTGTCGGTTAAACTAACGCTGGGAATTAGACTGATATTGTAATTTTCCACCAAAAATTGCTGTCCGTCGTGCAAAGCTGAAAAAGGAAAGCCTCGCAATCCTTTATCAGCAATGAATGAGATTGTATCAATTCCTCGCTCTTTTAAAGTTGGTTGTAAAGGAGCAATTATCCACTGATAAAGTTGTTTGGCATAGGGAAGATAACTGGTAGTTCCCCGCGCACCCGGTTTGGTAATTTCTTCCCGGAATTTACTGACAAGTTGCATCAGTTCTTTGTGGTTAGCTTGTGGCACAGTTTGGTGAATGACAGAACCTGAAGCTGTCAGCAAAACTAAATCTAATTTTTCGGGTCTGGAAAAGAGATAAATAAAACTTGGTTTAACACCAGTTTCTGCGGAGAGGGCTGCTAATTTTTTTTGAGTTGCTTCGGTGGAGATTAGTTCGTCTTCAATGTCTGGGAAGTTTAGGCCGAAATATTGTTGGTATTCTTGGCTGAAAGATTTGTCTAGTAAAGCTATACCTTCCGAGACTTTTGCTTGGTCAAAGTTACTACTGATGTTGCTGCGAAATGCTGACAGGAAGGCTAAATTTGGGGGATTGGCACCGATGAAATCTAAGATAGCTTTGGGAGGTAAGTTTTTTGCGAGTCCAACTATCATTTGTTGCGGTGCTTCTATGTTTCGCAAAATGATGTTTTGATTTAGCAGTTGTTCTGGTGTTAAGGGTTGGTTTGGCCCTGGAAAGAGTGATGAAAATCTATTTAATGGTGTTGGCGGTGTGAGTGGTATTTGTGGTGTGAGTGGTATTTGTGGTGTGAGTGGTATTTGTGGTGTGAGTGGTATTTGTGGTGTTAGTGGTGTTGGCGGTGTTAGTGGTGTTGGCGGTGTTAGTGGTGTTGGCGGTGTTAGTGGTGTTGGCGGTGTTAGTGGTATTTGCGGTGTTAGTGGTATTTGCGGTGTTATTGGTATTTGCGGTGTTATTGGTATTTCCGGTATTTGTGGTATTTCCGGTATTTGTGGTGTTGGTGTTGGTGGAATAATATTAACATTGCCAGAATCGATCGCTGCGACACTACCGTTAATTCTGGCATCTCCGATCGCAAAAGGCGTTGGCGGGTTAGTATTAGCGCCACCGTGATTAATAGTAACGGAACTTTGTCTATTAGCACCAACAGTTGAGATGCTAACAGGAGTACCGTTTTGGTTTAAAAAAGAATTGGTGATTCGCACAAAACCCGGAGTGCCGATCGCCACCGTACCTCCAGTCGCATTAATCGATGCTACACTAATATCATTGCGAGCATTCAGATTTACCGTAGAAGTGCGATCGCCCCCAACAGCATTAACATCTATACGCCCTACTGTGATTTGCCTTCCCGCTACAACGCCCACAGTCTCGGTAGCATTTATATTACCAGTAGTAACACTCCCCCTGGTGCTGTTAACATCAACTGCAACTCCCCGCAAAATTCCCGCATTAATATCGCCTGCTGCGGTTAAATTTACATTTCTCGTTGCGGTATTATTGGCAGTTTCAATACTTCCAGAATCACTCTTAACATTAACTCCAACTCCCTGCAAATTTCCTGCTTTTACATTACTAGCAGCAGCAACATTGATATTTCCAGTTGTCAAAGTATTGCCGATCGCAATTTGGCCCCCATCACTATTAACATCAACTGCCGCCCCCTGCAAATTCCCGATATTTAAGTCCCTGGATGCTCTCACAGCAATGGTGGCGGCGGGAGCATTAATAGAGGGCGTAGCAATGTTAGTTTGAGCATCCAGATTGACTGTGGGAATGAAATTTAGCCCAACAGGATTAACAGTTACAACTCCAGTATTAATTAGCTGTCTGGCTAAAATTCTGACATCACCAGTAGTAGCGATCGCCCCCGTGGTGACATTGCCCGTATTGCTGGTAGCATTGACAGTAGCAGCATTAAGATTACCTATCGTTAAGTCCCTAGAAGCGGTCAAACTGACATTTCCAGTTGCTGTAATATCCACTGGTATAGTATTAGGGACTATGAGATTAGGATCGCTCCAAACTCCCAATTCCCCGGAGTTACTAGCAATATCAACCTTAGTTCCCTGTAAATTCCCAAAATTCACATTTCCAAAAGCTCTAAGTTCGATCGCCCCAGAATTCCCAGTATCGATCGCCCCCGTCACTATACTACCCCGACTGCTGTTGAAACTCACATTACCATTTACATCATCACGGGAAATGTCATTTGTCAATATAATATTATCAGCAGCCTGAATATTAATTGTCGAACTAGAAGTCAATCGGCCACCAACCACCACACCCTGTCCGCTTTCCAGCTTAATTTCTCCACTATTAATATCTCTAGTTGCGACAGTTCCCGGAGCAGACAAACTCACCAGCCCAGCAGCAGAAATATTATCTACAATAATTAAGGGATTCGAGTGAATAATCCCAGGATTAAATATAGCATCCTCACCTAAAGAAGTAGTTTCATTATCATCAAAACTGCCCTCAACAGCATTAGGAACATTAGGATTATTAGCCAAATTCACAACTCCAGCCCGCAAAATCAATGCCGGAGTCCTAGTTAAAATAGCAATATCCGAATCAGCACTAACATTACCAATATCGAGGGCAGTATCCGGGCGAGTAATTGTAATATCCTGTGCCACAATACTTCCCTTAGCCTCCACTTTCAGAGAAGCACCAGTATAATCTCCAAAAAAAACATCAGCCTCCGAACTAATAATCGGGTCAAATAAACTCACAAAATTTCCCGGCATTCCTGACAGATTCCGAATCGAAAAATTGCCTCCAGAAACAAAGTGAGCATCCCCAGAAATCACACCATTACTAACTAAAGTCAAAGCGCCGCCCGCCTGAAATTGGGGAGCCAGAGCCAAAGCACCGATCGCATTTTGAGTCAGAATATCGATAGTGCGATCGCCCTGAATGTATAAATTACCCCCAGCCTGAGCCAAAAACGGATGCGTCGCACTGTCACGCACTTGCGCAGCATTTCCCGCAGTCAAAGTCAAGTTACCAGTTGTGTATAATTGAACCCCATCTAATGTGAGATTATTAGTAGCCCAGAGGCGAGCATTTGCCGCAGTTAAATCAGAAATTGGAGTAAGATTGCCTCTAGCGATCGCCACATCCCCGGAATTCACCTGCAAACCAGAGTCCACAAGTCGCACCGTACCATCACCCGCCACAGCAACACCAGTCGCACCATTCACACCGCTACCAGTCAGCAACTGCGGCAAAGACAGAGGATTTGCAACCAAGGGAGAAATCGGTAAATTGCCACCACTAGCAATTTCTAAACTCAACAAATGCCCTGGTTGACTAATGTGAATCGCAGTTCCACTTCCCACACTAGCAACAGTAATGTTACCTCCTGGTGCCGACAAATTCCCCGTACTAATCACAGTACCGCCCAACAAAGCCAAACTTTGGCCAGGTGCCACAGCCAAATTACCAACATTCACAATACTTCCCGGTGAAGCCACCCCAAAATAAAAACTATTAGGAGTACCAACTAGCGTGCTAAAATCATTTATGCCCGTAGCATTAAACCAATTAGAACCCAAACCGACCCCAGTAGCAGTAGTTGCAGTGAAAGACGCCGGCACATTCAAACTGGCGTTGGGACCAAACACCATCCCCGCAGGATTAATTAAAAAAAGATTAGAATTGCCACCAGTGACAGTAATTAAACCATTAATTAGGGAAGCATCCCCGCCAGAAATGCGACCTAATATATTTTGAATCGCTGGATTGGTCAAAAAATTAGCAACCTGACCCTCCTGGATACCGAACTTCTGAAAACTATGAAACAGATTCGCCCCGTCGCCCGACAAACTGCCACCACCAATATCGTAGCGGTTGCCAGTGCGCGTCACATTAGTGCCAGTACCATCCGCCGCCGGAACGACTGTTTGCGCTTGGGCGAAAGTATTAAAAATTAACAAAGAAAACGGACAAATAAATAGCCCGACCTTTTTAATCTTTAAGTTGGCATTTTTCATAGCACCTAGGTCCGATCGCGATTCTCTTAAATTATGACATCTGCCAACAACATAGCTCTAAAAAATAGATTAACTCGCCCATGACAATTCCGCAAATCAAAAGCTTGTATACAGACGGCGCTTGTTCCGGCAACCCAGGCCCAGGCGGCTGGGGCGCAGTGGTTTGCTTCGCCGATGGCAACTGTCACGAACTCGGAGGTGCACAGTCCCAAAGCACCAATAACCGGATGGAAATGCAGGCTGCGATCGCCGCGTTGGAGTTTTTTGCCAATTCCGGTCAAACCGAAGCAGTCACCCTTTACACCGACAGCGAGTATGTCAAAAACGGTATCACCAAATGGATTCAAGGCTGGAAAAACAAAGGCTGGAAAACTTCCACAGGCAAAGATGTCGTCAATCAAGACCTCTGGCACCTGCTAGACAAGCTGAATTCCCGGCAAGTGAAGTGGGAACACGTCCGGGGTCACTCCGGCGATTTCTATAACGATAGATGCGACAAAATCGCCCGCAGCTTTTCGCAGAATCTCGTTCCCGAACTGCAACAACACAAAGCAACAGCAGACGGGGCCAGGGCGAGCACAGGGGCAGGCACGGGGGCACTGCCCCTACAGTCGGAAAACACAAATGTTTCAGATGAAACGGAAACAATTGGTAACAAAACGATAGAATCCTATGTCATAACTTCTGACCTTCTCATCTCCAATGCTGCCATGATGGATTCTACTGCCGATACTCTGGAGAACTTGCCCCGCGAGGTGAGGGTTCAGGACCTCCGAAACCTGATCGAAACCTTGCACATAGCTGATGAAGTTGCCACTAAAGGCTACTTGATCACAAGTTCTGAATTAGCTGACTTGATGGATGTAAATGCCAGTGCTGTCACCAGTCGTGGAGACAACTGGGTTTGGCGAAACTGGGTAGTTTCGCGGGTGCGCCGCGAGGGAAATCAAATTCTCTGGCAATTGGAACGCATAGACCACGTAAGTACAGTTGATTAATTATTAGTTATTAGTTATTAGTCAGTTGCCAGAAAGCAGAAAGCAGTGTTTCATCAAAATACTGCTTTCTGCCAGTTTTTTTGACTGCTGCGATCGCCTCTTGGTTAGAAAATCCTCGCCCGCTGATATAAAATCCTCTCTTCCGAGTCCTGTATTAAACTCTCTCTTCTCTTCCTTCGCGTACTTCGCGCCTTCGCGGTTAAATCACCTGACGATACAACCGGTGCTATTTGCAGATGCCAAAAATGGCAAAATGCGATCGAGCAAAATATCCCTATCTACCAATTCAAAGTCTGCCACCGCACCCAAATATTTTGGATGCGTCTCAACCTATCCGCCACCATCTGCGGTTAAATTTCCAAAGTAATTAAAGTAGTACAAGCGAGGCTGATTTGTTGTTCGGTTAACCAAGATGGCAAATCGCGATCGCCAAAAATCTCGTGTTCCTGTACTGTATTGAAATTTGTGCGATCGGCATTCATAGCATCTGAAGACATATACTTAATCTATCCAAAATGTAACACTACAGCTTGTAATATGGGCATCACCTCAGTCATGCTCAATTAGAGCAATTATTTTCTAGCCAAATGGATAAATCAGCTACACTAGATATATCGAAAATAGCCTCACATAAGGCCGATAATTGTTCTGAAGATAGTCGCAACAAACTATCTTCTATTTCTTGATTTAATTCCCCTAATTGCCGTTGCAATAGGCGTTTAATCAGATTTATTTGACCTCTTTGTTCACCAATTTGTTCACCAATTTGTATGCCTTCAGCCCGTCCTTGAGTCAGCCCTTGAGTCAGCCCTTGAGTCAGCCCTTCAGTTCGTCCCTGGGCCTTACTCAACTCGATCGCACCTATTCGTTCCCGTTCAAACTGTTCCCGCTTCTCCAAATCATCTATTTCCTCTAAACTAAGATTTACCCGATCGGCGATCGCAAA
>RDXH01000200.1 GCA_004292745.1 Oscillatoriales cyanobacterium
ATGACAAAATATGTCACACCGCGAAAAGCTTGCAAAATCCTGCAAGTCTCAGATAAAACCCTTAGAAACTGGGAACTTGTCGGCAAAATATCAGCAATCAGAACCCCATCCAACCAGCGACGCTACGACATCGACAGCGTTCTCGGAGGCAGACACGACCGAATTACAGCCATCTACGCCAGGGTTAGCAGCTATAAACAGCGAGAAGACCTCTACAGACAAGTCAGCTACCTCCAAAGTATCTACCTGCAAGCCAAGGTCTTCAAAGACATCGGAAGCGGACTCAAATTCAAAAGAAAAGCGCTGCTTGCCCTTTTGGGACAAGTCATGTCGGGAGATATCTCAGCAGTTGTGGTCGGACATCAAGACAGACTCGCAAGGTTCGGTGGTGAGCTCATCAAATGGATCTGCGAACAAAACAATTGCCAACTCATGGTTCTCAGCAGAAACGAGTTGTCTCCAGAACGAGAAATGGTTGAAGATATCCTTGCCATCATCCACGTCTTTAGCTGTAGACTCTACGGCCTCGGAAAATACAAATCTGCTATCAAAGAAGATTCGAGTTTACCCGGAAACCAAGCTAGCAGCGAAATGGAGAAATTGGATTGCGGCAAGTAGATGGTGTTATAACCAAGCAATTGCTATTCTGAAAGACGAAAGAATTGGCAAGTACGATTTAAGGAAGAAAGTAATGGACTCTGCTCCTAACTGGGTATCAGAGCAGCCTTATAATCCGCGACAAATGGCAGTGTTTCAAGCTTTTGAAGCGCATAAAGCTGCCAAGAAAGCCAAAGGAATAGCAAAGTTTAGAAGCCGTTTCGACACATCTGGGACTATCCGGTTTCAAACGTCTAACTGGAAGTTTGGGACTTTTTATCCAACTTCTACTCTTGGGCTAAGTTTTAAAACATCAGAACCAATCGTTGAGGTAATGCAGCACGAACCAACACTCAGCTTGATTAACAGGCAGTGGTTTATCTGCTATGGGATTGATGAACCAAAATTAAAACCGATTGATAGCGATTTGGTTGTCGCATTAGATCCAGGTGTTAGAACTTTCCTTACTGGCTTTGACGGCAATGACTTTATCGAAATAGGGAAAAACGATATTGGTCGGATCTATCGACTGGCAAGACATCTAGATAAGTTGATGTCCCGTATTGGGACAAACAAAGGGGGACAATTCAAGCGACTAAGATATTGCTTGCGAAAGTCAGCAGCCAAAATCCGAATCAAAATCAAAAACCTAGTTAACGAATTGCACAAAAAAGCTGCAAAGTATCTTGCAGCTAAATACAAACTGATTTTCCTACCAACCTTCGAGACGCAGCAAATGGTCAAAAATGGTAAGCGTAGGTTGGCGACTAAAACTGCTAGAGCGATGGTTACGTTAAGTCATTATCGTTTCAAGCAAATGTTGAAGCATCAAGCAGCTAAACATGGCGGCGTTGTAGTAGACGTAACAGAAGAGTACACATCAAAGACCTGCTCAAAATGTGGGCATATTCACGCCAAATTAGGCGGATCTAAGGTTTTTAAATGTCCAGAATGCGGACATACCCTAGATAGGGACAAAAATGGCGCTTTCAATATTTTGTTGAAAGCTTTGAGAGATACCTCCTTGACAGGAGAACTTGCTGCTTTTTCTGTCTTGCCATACACGGTTATTCCGGGCTTAGTCCGGGATTTACCGGGTTAAATGTATCTGTTTGGGCTTTTGTGCTTCAGTTGCCGGCGAAGAATGAAGCTCAATTAACGCGGAAACTTCTGGAAATGAATTGGCTGTCTACTTTGGAGTGTCATTTTGCGATCGTGGATAATCAAGTTGCGGTAATTTCGACTCGGGCGATCGCAGAAATATCGGCTGGGGAAATTTCTCGCGCTATTACGATTGTCGCGACTATCGCCGATGACAATGATGATTTGTTGCAAGCTGAATTTGGACTGTAGGCATTAGTTAGTTGTTAGTCGTCATTAGTTAACTGTTAACTAATAAGTACCTGATATTTAAGCAGGTGCATGACTTTTAGCTATATTTATTTAAATAAAAATGGTTTAACAAGAGTCGCCATACGATCTAATTCTGGCTTGTTGTGTTTGAGAAGATTATGTCCCCATAACTCATTTGTGTTGTCTGAACAGTCTTGGGCAAGAGCTTCACCAATCTCCTCAAAGGTCTTTTTGCTCTCTCTTTTTAGATTCTCTGGTTCAGATAGCACTCCCAGCACGAACACTCTTGATTTTAGGTCATCTGGAATATGACTTTCTACATAACTCAACCGATTTTCATCATTATCAAAATCAATGAGCAAAACCATCATTCTTTCTGGTAATTGTCGCATTTCAGACGCATATTTCTTATTGAATTCCTCCAAAGTTTTTCCCCAACCACCACGAATTGGCAGAACTTTAACAGCACGGTTATTAAGGTTTGGCTCAAGAAGAAATCCGTTGACAATCTGGCGATTAGCATCATCTTCTGCCAACACATGAATGTGCGGTTGATACTTATTACTCATAGCTCTATGTCGCCACTAATCAAGGCATTTATCAGATCGCCTCTAACAGGTATATCACTAAGCAATCTGACCAAAGTTGGCTCTAAGTGGCTTTTTCGATCTAATATAAAGGTATTTTCATTTGAAAACTTACGGATTGATTCCTCATTGTGCGAAGTCACTAAAATTTGACCACTATTCTTAAATGAGCGTCGCAGAGACATGACAAAATGTCCCACCTCCGACAAAGATAGATAGTTATCAGGCTCATCCCAGAAGCAAAAAAGTGGGCCATAAAATTTGTTGGCAGCCAAGACGACAGCGCAAAGAAAAAAGCATTTTTCCCCGTCTGATAAGTCATTAAATTCAATACTCAGATTCGCATTATTTTCTTCAAACCGAACAATCATGCTTTTCGAGTCTTTGCCGATTAATTCATTCAGAAAATCCTGAATGTCAGGCATCACTTCTCGGAGATATTTATCAACCTGTGTGTAGGCGGCAGGATAGCGACTGAGTAAGCCAGAAATCCATTCCCCAAAGTTTGAACCATCTCGCTTTGGTTCCAAAGTTTCACCGTTTGAGTCTCCAGTGATCAAACTGGGAATCGGGGCTAAAATGATCGTGCGAGCCAGCCAAGTCTTGAAAATATGAAGCGGATCAGTCTCAGATTGCTCTTGAATTACTGGCAGGGCAACAAGATGCCAATCTACCATAAACTGAGCTTCACGATTTTGGGAGCTGGTGTGAAGAGTGACTTGGGCTTCTTTTCGAGAGTAAATTGGTTCTCCTGCAACTAGCAATTGCTCTTGAAAAACTCGAAGCTCTCTAAATTTTTCTGGCAAATCTAAGGCAAGGATATATTTGTATAATTTATCTTGGAGTAATACTTCTATTTCAAACCGAATCGGAACATCAGACTTTCCACGAGCGAAATCTTTCGGGCTAATCAGGTTAAGTTTTTCCAGATCACGCATTCTATTGATGCCTCGACAAATCTTCTGAAGGACTTCTAATGCAGAGGCAATAGTTGATTTACCTGCACCGTTTTTTCCAATCAAAAGAGCAGATGGCATCCCCTTTATGAGTAGTTCAAAGTTTTCTAGACATCTGAAGTTGTTTACATATAGTCTTTGGAGCATAGCAAAACAATTCCAAGGATTGAGAAGTGAAAAAACTTTTTGAACTTACAGATAAATCTGGGAGCTTGAACTTTGATCTAAAATTTGGGGTCAAAAAACACCAGTGACCCAAATCTACTCCCAAATCTCAACTTAATAAGCAGGCCCGGCCAGCCAAGAAATAGTTATTCCCAGCCCCAAACCGACAAACACTTGAAAAGGAGTATGTCCTAGCAACTCTTTGAGACGAGCCTCATTCAAGTTGTGGTGTTCTTCAAAAAACTCATCAATAATTTGGTTGAGGATACGAGCTTGTTTGCCGGCAGCTTGGCGGACTCCGGCTGCATCGTACATGACAATAATCGCAAAAATTGTGGCGATCGCAAACTCTGGACTTTCCCAGCCCAAGGTTTGTCCCACCCCAGCAGCCAAAGCACCTACAAAAGACGAATGAGAGCTAGGCATTCCTCCGGTTGTTACTAAATACTGAAGATTAAACTTCCGATTTTTGATTAATTCGATCGGCAATTTCAATACTTGAGCAGCCAGACAAGCGATTAGAGAAACCACGAGTACATGATTGTTTAAGATGCCGCTACAAATTTCCTGCATAGTGTTTGGCATTTTTAATAACTGCGACTGGTAATATAGTCTGCGATCGCCAACAGCGGTAGGGCTTTATTCCCAAACACTGCTAATTGAGCCTGAGCATCAGTAACAAGTTGTTTAGCTTGACGCCTTGACTCCTCAATTCCCCATAAACTAGGATAAGTCACCTTTCCGGCTTGAACATCTTTGCCAGCGGTTTTACCGAGTTCTTCGGCAGTAGCGGTAATATCCAGAATGTCATCAATTATCTGGAAAGCTAATCCAATATTTTGAGCAAAACGAGAAAGCCGCTGCAAATCCGCCTCAGATGCTCCAGCTAGAATTGCCCCGCAAACTACGCAGGATTCTAACAGCGCGCCGGTTTTGTGAGCATGAATGTAATTCAAGGTTTCGAGAGAAACATCTTTCAATCCTTCCGATTCCAGGTCAAGTACCTGACCGCCTACGAGTCCAGGAGCGCCAGATGCCCGCGCTAAATGGGCGATCGTCTGCAACACCTGTAGGGGGGGTACGTTCTCAGTTTTAGTGGCGATCAATTCAAAGGCATAGCTCAACAAACCATCGCCAGCCAAAATTGCGATGTCTTCGCCGTAGACTTTGTGGTTAGTCAGTTTGCCGCGCCGATAGTCATCATTGTCCATTGCCGGCAAATCGTCGTGAATTAGCGACATGGTGTGGATCATTTCCAAAGCGCAAGCTGTGGGCATTGCCATTTGGGAAGTGCCACCGGCGATTTCGCACCCTGCCAGACACAGGATGGGACGTAGCCTTTTGCCACCTGCTAGGAGCGAGTAGCGCATGGCTTCGTAAATTTTCTCTGGGTAGATGACCGGTAGCGCACTGTCGAGAGCTACCTCGATCGCCTTTTTCTGTTCGACTAGGTAAGTAGATAAGTCGAAAGCGGATTCCGGCTGAGACGAATCCATTTCTGTTGCTGCAAATACCATCCCTTGCTCTCTTGTACTGAATGTGACGAAAGGATACTGTGAGTTGTTTTGGTCGATCGCGCCGACTTTTCGGGGGGCGATCGATCGCAATCTGAGACTCAATTTAATCATTCTACGGGTGTTGTTGCACAGAAATTTATTGCAGTGTGAATGTCAACAATTTAGTTTTGCTTGAGGGTTGGGAGATGAAGTTGTTGACACCAGAACAGATTCGGGACTGAATCTGCTTTTCTGAACTGTCAAGAGATGTGCGATCGCCTCGCTCTGCTTCACCAACGTCGTATTTTGTTAAATTTTATTGAGTCGATCGCTACCGTGGATATGAACTAGCCTACAGTACAATCAAAAACAAACCACAGATGGGACGTGGCTAGGGCGACGAGAAGGCTCGCCCACCGCCACAGCTCAGCCATTGGTCGGCAAAAAATAGCAAGAAGACTCAACAGAAGGTTACACGCCGATTATGCAACCCTTTAAACTGCCAGATTTTTATATGCCTTGGCCGGCAAGACTTAACCCAAACCTAGAAGCAGCGCGAGTGCATTCCAAAGCTTGGGCTTACGATATGGGCATACTTGGTTCAGATGAAGATGCAGTATGGGATGAGAAAACTTTTGATAGGATGGATTTTGCAGCCTTTGCAGCCGCCACTCATCCTGATGCACCTGCGCCTGAGTTGGACTTAATCACTGATTGGTATATTTGGGGATGGTTTGTCGATGACTACTTCGCTCAAGCCTTTGAGATGGGAAACAACGATAAAGGACAGGCTAAGGTGTATCTCTCTCGACTGCTATCTTTTATGCCCAAGGATTTGAGTACACCCATACCAGAACCCCAGAACCCAACAGAGTTTGCTCTAGTCGATTTGTGGCCTCGTACCGCACCTACTATGTCTGAGCAGTGGCGAGAGCGATTTGTAGAACACATCCAAATCATGTCTGAAGCAAGCTTGCGAGAGCTTTTTAACAAAGACAAGGGGCAGGAACGAATTCTTGATCCAGTTGAGTACATCAAGATCCGCCGTATCATAAGCGGCATGATTTGGTCGGCGGATTTGGTAGAACACTCCCTAGCTGCTGAGATACCACCAGAAATCTACCATAAGCGACCTATTCGGGTACTAAACGACATCTTCTGTGATACCGTGGGTCTCCGTAACGACATCATTTCCTACCAGAAGGACATCGATGAAGGCAGGGTTAATAACTGTGTAATCGTTGCCAAACACTTCCTAAACACTGATATACAGGAAGCCGTTAACGTGGTTAATGACCTTGTTACTTCACGACTATTCCAGTTTGAACATACCATGATGATGGAACTCCAACCACTGTTGGATGAGTACGGGCTGGATAGTGAGGCGCGTTTGCGAGTATATCGCTATGTGAAGGCACTCCAGGACTGGATGGCAGGGGATTTGGAATGGGAACTCCGGCCTGGTGGTCGATACCTACCTGCTGAATCGGAGGAAGATGAAGCACAACTTGTTACCAAGCGTTTAAATACTGCGATGGCGCGTGCCGGTTTATCGCCATCCGCAATCGGGTTAAGGATCAGAACCTATAATCATGTTTCTTTCCAGACAGTGGGAGAAATTGCCTTACCAGAGTTTTATATGCCGTTTTCTACAGGGCTGAATCCTCATCTAGAGGAAGGGCGAAGGACTTCTAAGGAATGGGCTTACGAAATGGGAATGATCGGTATTCCTGGCATTAGTTTTTGGGATGAAGATAAGTTTGATGTAATCGATACAGCGTTTGTGTGTGCGTTAATGTATCCGAAAGCTTCCAATGCTGAGTATGATCTAGCGACTAAATATAATGTTTGGGGTTTTTATACTGATGGTTACTTTGATACACGCTACTTAGCTACGCGCGACATAGTAGGAGGAAAAGTGTTCTTTGCTCGGCTGTTGGCATTAATCTCTAGCGATTCTGTGCCTATGACTATACCAACCAATCCATCGGAACGTGGCTTGGCATATCTATGGCAGCTCGTGATTGTTTCTCTTTCTGTCGAAGAAAAGGAACAATTGTACTATCTTCTAAAAGAAATGTTTGAAGGTTGGATGCGTCAACTCGACCATCAGATTCAGAACCGTATTCCCGACCCAATCGATTACATAGAACTACGACAAAACACACTTGCTTTTGATTTGTTGGTATGGTTGAATAACAGTAACAAAAAACTCTCTGAACTTTATGACACTCCACCTATGCGTAGTCTGTACAACGCAGCTGGTGATGTTATTGGTTTAACCAACGACATCTTTTCCTATCAGAAAGAAATGGAATCCGAAGGCATACTAATCAATGGCGTTTTGGTAACTCAGCATTTTCTTGACTGCGATATAGCCCAGGCTGTTGAGATTGTCAACAACTTGATCTCAGCGCGGGTGTCTGAATTTGAACACATCGTCGCCACTGAACTACCGGACCTCTGTGACGAATTCAACCTAGATACAAATACTCGTGAAGAGCTATTTGGCTATGTTGAACAATTACAGTTCCTGATGTGCGGTTCTTTCAAATGGCATTTGGAAACTAGCTACCATAGAGAGTCTGAATTTCGACGAGATCCAAGTCCAAGAAACCTGTTTAATGCCCCTAAAGCGTTAGAATCCTCATCTCCTGTAGAAGTAGAAAAACAGTTGATTGGTATTCTCAATGGCTTAGGTACTTCAGCCGCCAAGATTGGCACGTCATCATCTAAGACTGGTGAAAAAAGCATTCAGTCCATACCGACTGATAACGCTATTTCGTCAAAACAGTTGTTTGGTGCGCTCAATGGGTTAGGTACTTCAGCCGCAAAAATTGGCACACCATCTTTAGCTAAGACTAATGCAGAGAGTATTCAGTCAATACCAATTGAGAATGCTGAGTCAATTACTCCCTCAAAACAGTTTATTGGTGTACTTAATGGCTTAGGTACTTCAGCGATAAAGATTAGAACATCATCTGTGAATCAACCCTAGAAAATAATCATCTCTTTTTATCAAAATATGTTGAGATTGTATATTTTTGTAAAAAAAACAATCTCATCGTAACCTTTTTACCAGATAATCTCTCTTGTCCACTTCGGTTTTTCTTTATCGGTATTTGGTAAAGTGAAACCGCGTTTTTTTTGTTACCAGAAAGTGAAGAATTAAGTTATGACCTATTCCAATGATTCGGGTTCAGATGTTGAGAATCAGCAGCCTCAGTTGAGTTTAAGTACAGCAGCAGCCCGTAATTTGGCGACGACCACCA
>RDXH01000201.1 GCA_004292745.1 Oscillatoriales cyanobacterium
CCCAGCGACAGAAACCAAAAACTCGACTGTTTCCGAAATTCGCAATTCTGCGACAAATTCTGCTGAAACAAAACCGGAAAATTCCCCAGCGACAGAAACCAAAAACTCGACTGTTTCCGAAATTCGCAATTCTGCGAGAAATCCTGTCGATCCAAAACTGGAAAAATCTCCCGTAGTTGAAGCCAAAAATCCCGCAATTTCCGAAATTCGCAATTCTGCGAGAAATTCTGCTGAAACAAAACCGGAAAATTCCCCAGCGACAGAAACCAAAAACTCGACAATTTCCGAAATTCCCAATTCTGCGACAACTCCTGCTGATCCAAAAACCGAAAACTCCCCAGCGACAGAAACCAAAAACTCGAAAGTTTCCGAAAATATCATCCCAACTTTCTCAGAAAACACTCAACCAGCCATTACAGTTGTCAACTCAATCGACGAAATCACAGGTGACAAAATCGAAAAACTCGTCTTTATCCAACCAGACAAACCAGAAATAGCAGCAATCCCAGCAGAATCCACAGACATTCTCACCGGGGAAATTGCAAATACCTCCCCAACACTTATCGATACCCCCGAAATAGCCAGCGAAACTGCTGAAAATTTCCCGCTAATTTCTCCCGATGAAATTTCCACACTGTGGGAAACTCTCAACAGCATATTAGCCCAACAATTTCCTCTCATTTCCGAAACAGAATCCATCCAAAATTATCAACCATCCGCATCAGAATACATAGTTACCGACAGCCAAACTATTATTCCTGAAATCGCTGTCACTGAAAACCATTACTCACAACAATCAGAAAATATCATCGCCGACAGCGACAATCAGCCCCCAACAACCATCGACGAATATCTAAACCCCGACTTCGACTCGGAAAAAATCACAATTACTCCCGCAATACCATCAGACGAAAACCAGCCAGACAACTCACTTCATAGCATCACCGACTCCGAAACCGAATCCCAAACAAACATCAACGAATACACAATCACCAACACAGAAACCCAACCAGAAATAACTCCCCATCTCTCCCAAAAAAACCAACCATTAATCGGAATCATCGACACCGGCTTTGTCGCCAACAATCCCAACATCGACTACAGCCAAATTATACTCGGAAAAGACGTAATCGACAGCGACAACAATCCCCTACTCCAACCAAACGAAGGAAACCAACACGGAAACACAATATTAGGAATTATCAGCGACTCCAACAATCAAAGCGATGCGAAAAAATCGACTTCAATTTGGTTAGGAAGAGCAACTGGTTCCGGCAACTGGTATCAATCTCTGATAGAATTTGTAGACACCGCCAAAGCCTCAAAACAACCCAACGCCGTCGTCAACCTCAGCTTCGACTTAACCCAAATCAATCCCAACGGTACAGAAACCACACGCTACCAACTCACACCCGAAGAAAAATCAGCACTTAAATACGCCCTTGACAACAACATCCTGATTGTAGCAGCCGCCGGTAATGAAGGGGCGATCGCTTCCGCACTAGGTCAAGCCTCCACAGAATTCGACAACATCATCACAGTTGGCGCAGCCGAAAACAACAACCGTAGCGCCTATTCCAGCTACGGAGAAGGCTTGGATATTTTAGCACAAATCAGCCTTCCAGAAACAGCAGAAACTGCAACAACTGAAACAAAACAAGGCACATCAATAGCAGCAGCCCTCGTCACAAACACCATCTCCCAAATGTGGGCAGCAAACCCATCCCTCAACCGCCAACAAATCAAAAACATCCTCCTAAAAACAGCCACCGACATCGACGTACCCGAATGGGACGAAAGGACAGGATACGGAATCTTAAATCGCGAATTGGCAATTGCTACCGCCACCGAAACAATTGCCACAATTCCAGTATTGGCAGCCACAAAACACTTGACAAAATCCCTGATCGGTGCTAGTGCAAATATCAGTAACACCCCCAACAATACCACAGCCAAACCATCAGAAAGACCAACCGCAACCAACGCCCCAGGCACACCAAAAACTACCAGCACCTCAACCGGAAACTACAACCAAGGCACCAGCTCCTATACCACAGAATTAGCGCCATACAGAACCACCAGTACCAGCAACTCTAACGGTACAAACAGCACTAACTCTCAAACCAATAGCAATTTATCAAACACAGAATCAAGCTGGAATAAAAGCACTGTCAAAACCAACACCAAGGGCAACTCTTTCAACGAATACACAAGCGATTCAAACACAACAGCCAAAACCTACACCAGCAAAAACTTTTCCCAAAACTCAGTAGAAAACACAAATAAATCGCACCAAAACTACAGCCGAGTTAAATACGAAGGCACTCGCAGCGACCAAAGTTCATCCGATCAAAAATCCCGCAGTTCCACCAATTATACCAGTCCTTCACAAACCACAAATACCACTGCCGACAGTTACCGCAACAGCAAATCCGAATCAGCAAGCCAATATGCTACTGGCTATGCAATTAATAAAGGCAACCGCCAAGACGATTGGGGTTCAAAATCAACCAATAGCACCCGAAACACCAGCAGCAATACCGTATCCGCCAGCAACAGTTCCAGCCAGACAGCAGGAAAAGCCAAATGGACAAACAGCAGTAACAACAACGATTCCAACAACACTCACAGTGGCGAAGAAACCACAGTCAACAAATCAGATTCCACTAGCAGTACCAACAACGGCTCCTCAAAATACAGCAGCAGAGGCGACAACTATGATGTCACCAAATCAACTTGGGACAATACCACAACCAACGGCAAAACCATCGGTAGCAACACCCGCGACGTATACTCAGAAAACAGCAACAACAATCAAAGCAGTTACAACGACGGCAAATATAACAACACCAGCAATCGAGACACTTACAACGTCAATCAATCCCAACAAACCAACAGCAGCAACGGCAGCTCATATTGGCATAACAATCGAGACAACAACTACTCAGTAAGTCAAGGAAATGACACACAAAGTTACAAGTCAGGCCCCGAAACCAACAGCAGCAAGACAGATAGTTATTCAGTAACAAAATCTGATTCTTCCAGCAGCAACAGCAACGGCCAAACCACATCAAAGAACAATTCAGAAACTTACTCAGAGAATACCGTTCAAAGGAATAACGAGTACAAAATAGATGCTTATACCACAACAGGTAGCAGCGACGAACAGACAATCACAGCTAGTCGTTCCAATAGCAGTAGTAACGGAACCAACTCGAATTGGTTTAGTGGTAGCGATACTTCTCGCACCAGCAATTCACAAACAGTGACCAATTATAAAGATGGCAGGAAAGATGAGAACAGTAATTCCAGTTACGAGAAATGGTCGAGCGAAAGAACTGACGATAGTAAAGGTCTAGTTAGTGCAGTTTCCAAGTATTCGAGGTGGAGTACGAGTTACAGCAAATCGTCGTTTAAAGGAGGTTACACTTGGACTGAAACAGTGAGCGGTTATGACTCGGAATCTGGGACTAAAGATAAGACTTCTTCGAGTAGCAGCAGCAGTTGGAGTTGGACTCGTAGCGGGACTGTCTGGGATGATGGGCCCAATAACTGGAGTGAGAGTTGGTCAAAGTCGAGTTGGAATAATGGGAAGTATTCGAGTGAGTCTGACTCTAAGAATGGGTCTTTCGATCCGAAGAAAACTGGGCAGACTAATGATTTGCCAAAAGTTGGGGAGGCGCCGCGGTTGAATAAGGCGCCGAAGCGGGTGGTGCCGGAAAATTTGAAGAAGCTTCCTCAGCCGAGTCAAGAGTTTACTGATATTAATCTACCGAAGCCACCGCAGGTTCCAGGTAATCTGTTTGCTGGTTCTGGTACTCCAGTCAATCCTCCACCTACTTTTAAGGAACAAATACAAAAATTGCTGAATACTGGGGCGATCGCTAATTATAACCGCATCATTGACTTAATTATCAAGAATAATAGCCTGGATGATTTGAGGTCAGTAGTCAATGATTCACGTATGCGGGAACTCATCGTAGGTAAGTTTAGCAGTAAACCAGAGATGGCGACTGCGATCGTGGCAGCTTTGCTTAAAGGAAGTCAGAAATGGGAAAATCCTACAGCCAATGGTTTTACTACACATTTTTGGGACAATAAACCTGGCTTTTTACAATATACTGCTAGCATGAATTGCTGGGAGATGATTATATATGCAGCTTTTCTCTGCGGACAACTGAATGCCGATCAAGTCCGTATTTTTATGAAAAAAGCGAATTACGGATTCCCAAACTTTTCAGGTATGGCTATGATGGGATATCAGGAAAGTCTGCCATTCTATGTCACTTTATCCAACAGCAAACAACCGGCAACAATCAGACCCTTACAACCAGGACAACTTCTATTTTATAGAACTTCGGATCGAGGAAATCCAGATCATGTAGCTATTGCGCTTGGTGGCGGAAAAGCCGTTAGTTTGTGGAATCAACCAAATAACATCGATCGGATACAGATAATTAATGTTCTTGCATTAGAAGGTAGCATCCAAGTCGGTCAACCAATTACAGATGTAATGAAAGGAAACCAATGGAAGTAATAGTAAGATATTGGCGCTACATTTTGTCATTTTTACTGGCTTTTTTACTTGGCTTAATTTTGAATGCAAAATATGCGACATCTTGGGAAGCAGAAAAACCAATGAAAGCTACAAATTGTAACAATTTTAAAATTTGGACTATTGCTTTTATTAAGTGGAATAATCCAATCAAGGAAGATATAGTAGAACTAAAGCCACTTAATGCAGCTCGAATTATACCTGGACCCGGCCCAAAATCTTTCCCAGCGAGACCTTATATAATAACCAATGCCAGCCCCGGAGGATTGGCTAGCGCTGTTTACAAAGGTGATGACGAGAAAATACCAATTGCTCTTTGGGTAGGAAATACTGTGAGAGTGATACCCTTGGTAGAGAAACCACTTCGTCTTATTGCTCGAAGTGATGGTGGAGTGTGGATGATCACTCACCAAGCGCTACTATTCCACTACGATAGCAAGGGAGCTTTGAAGCATAAAGTGAACCTTCCAGGGACAGACATTGTAGGTGTTGATGGAGATGCTGTTTGGGTGATGACTGATGACAAAGCTTGGTTTGTGAATGCAAACGGTGATGTACGCGGTTCATATCCGTGGAAAGGATTTAACCGTTCAGTAGGGTCAAAACAAGCTGTTTGTCAATTAGTAGGAGATAAAATAGGTCGCGTACAATGTCTGGAACCTGACGGTAAAAAGCATTTTATTCATCTTTCATTATCTCATATCCCTGGTGGAAGACAGGTCTTGTTTTTCTCAGATGATAATATTCTCACTGGCGATCCTCTTGGTTATTTTCATTACTACAGTATGGGAGGTATTGCTGCCGATCTAATTATCGAAAATGCGGGTTTGACTCCCTCGGGTGATGCCTTTGTATCTATTCGTACCCCTAATGACTGGGCTGAAGTGTGTCTGAATAAAGGTATGGGACGACGAGTTTCTCTCAAATACAACACTCAATTATCTCATATTCCACGTAGCCTGAGTGTAGTTGCAGTGGAGGGCGATCGAACACTTGTCTATGGTTTTGATCGTGCTGTGTGGTACAAAGGCGAGCAAATTGAAAAGAAGTTGGCAGTTAATAATAATAGTGATTATGGCAACGATATATTTCCTCATTCCTGGGGAGTTAATCGTTACGATTTTGTAACTGCGAATAGTTCAGATGGAACAATAATTATTTCAACAAGCGGGCCAACTGGAATGGCAATTATTGGGATGGGTTGGAATCCTGAATCTAAGTAGTTGGACGTGTCGGTGAATGTTGAAAAGTGACTGATTTATAATCCGATCGCCCTTTATTAGCCAGCACAATGTACCAAAAGTCGATCGCCCGCACAGTCAAACACCAGTTTTGTCCCAGATATCTGATTATCGTTGACGTGCACGAGGACGATCGCACGTTAAGAGTTGGTAGACTCACAATTACCTATTCCTCACCCATTCCCGGAATTCTCGCACTGCTGTGGTTGCGCCTGCTGTTTGAGTCCGATCGATAACAACTGCCATTCCCTCAGCTTCTACTCAAACAGAAACCGCCGACTTACCAGAAATACCAGCAGCAACAGACATTCTCACCGGGGAAATTGAAAATACCTCATTAAATCTTCCCAATACCTCCGTCAATGCAGACATTGCCGAAACTACCAGCAAAGCCGATGAAAGTTTCCCACCAATTTATGACGAGGAAATTTCCACACTGTTGGAAACTCTCAACCGCACATTAGCCACAGCAGAATCAACAGACAACCATCCACTATCCGAGTCAGAATACACAATTTCTCACTTTGAAACCGACTCAGAAAACCCAACCAATATTCCCGAAACAGGCACAACTCAAAATTATCTGCCGTCAGACTCAGCAAATATCATTTCCAACACAGACAATCAGCCTCCCAAATGTGGGAAACCAACCCATCCCTCAACCCCCAACAAATCAAAAACATCCTCCTAAACACAGCAACAGACATCGACATACCCGGATGGGACGAAAGAACAGGATACGGCATCTTAAACCAAGAATTAGCCATAGCCACCGCCGCCCAAACAATCCCCACAATCCCAGTATTTGCAGCCACCAAACACTTGACAAAATCCCTAATTAATGCTGATACAAATATCAGTAACACCCCCAACAATACCACAGCCAAACCATCAGAAAGACCAACCGCAAGCAACGCCACAGCAACCACACCAAAAACTACCAGCACCTCAACCGGAGACTACAACCAAGGTACTAACTCCTACACCACAGAATTACCCCGAAACACAACCACCACTAACAGCAACTCAAACGGTACAAAGAGCACAAACACTCAAACCACTAACAACTACTCACACAATGATTCCAACTGGGATAAAAGCCGTACCCGTACCAACAGTAACAGCAACTCTTTTTATGAAACAACAACAGATACAACCACAACAGCCAGGGACTACACAGACAAAAACTTTTCCCTCTACTCAATAGAAAGCACGAGTAAAGCCCAGGAAAACCGCAACCGACTCAAATACGAAGGCACAGGAAACAGCCAAAGCTCATCCAATCAGAAATGGCGCTCATCTAGAAACTATACCAGTCCTTCACAAACTATAAAGACATCTGCCGAAAGTTACCGAAACAACAAATCTCAATCCGACGGTAAATACGACGGTAACTATGCAGCAAGTAACTCCAGCAGCCAAGAAGATTCTGGTTCAAAATCAACCACAAACAGTAGCTATACTGACAAAAATTACAATTCTGTCAGTAACAGTTCAACCCAAAATCAAGGGAAAGTCAACAGAACTAATACTAGCAATGGCAACAATTCCATCAGCACTTATAGCGGAAACAATGCCGAAGTCAATCAATCCAATTCTCACACCAAAAGTAGCAGCGATTTCTCCAAAAACAGCAACAGCAACGACAACCGTACAATAATCAATTACACCTGGGACAATACTACAACCAACGGCAAAACCGTCGGCAGCAGTACCCGCGATGTTTATTCGGAAGGGAACAGTAATGCTAACACCAGTTACGATGATGGCAAATCAAACAATAAGAGCAACACAGATACATATACCCAGAATCAGTCCCAGGAAACTAATAGTAGCAACGGCACTAACTCTTGGAGTAACAATCGAAATAATGGTTACTCAGTAACTCAGGGCAACAGCACAGAAAGTTACAAAAACGGGCCGGATACTAGAAACCACAGCCGCGATAATTATTCAGTCAGTAAATCGAACTCTTCCAGCAGTAACAGTGCCGGAAAACCGAGTTCTAAAAACCAACAAGAAGATTATTCAGAGAGTCAAGACAAGTGGGATAGCGAGTATAAAGCTGATACTTATACAACTAAAACTAACAGCGACCAATCGACAATAACCGCCACTAAAAGCAACAGCAGCACCGAAGGTAATAATACCACCTCATCTAACAGTAGCGATACCTTAACTACTCGGAATTCACAGACAATCACAACTTACAAGGATGGTCGAAAAGAAGAAAATGGCAGTTCGAGTTACGAGAAATGGTCGAGGGATAGCAGTTATGATAGTAAAGGTGTAGTTAGTGACGTTTACAAGAGTTCTAGCTGGACTTCTAGTTACAGCAAGAATTACTTTAAAGGAGGTTACAGTTGGACAGAAACTATCAGCGGTTACGAGTCAGAATCGACCACTAAAAGAGCTGTTTATACGAGTAGTGGCAGTAGTTGGAGTTGGACGAGAAGCGGGACAGTATGGGATGATGGGAGAAATGATTGGAGTGAAAGTTGGTCTAAGTCTAGTTGGAAAGATGGCAAGTATTTGCCTGGTGAATCTGAGTCAAAAAAGGGAGGATTCGATCCGAAGAAAACAGGGGCGCAGGTGAATGATGTGAAAAAACAGGTGCCACCGGATTTGGTGAAGTTGCCGAAGCCTAGTGATGATATTTGGAAGTTGCCGCCTCGTGCTTTTAGTGAAACTAATCCGCCAGAACCACCAAATTTTCCAGATAATTGGTTCGCCGGGCCTGGTGGAGGTAATCCCAAAGATTCGGACATTGACATTAAAGCTGCTATTGACTACAACAATGCCCAAGGTTATAGCAAGGATGCGATTAAGTTGATTCAGCGGGTAGTAGGTGCCGCTCAGACTGGAGTGTTTGGAGAAGACACGGTGAAAAAAATAGCTGGCTGGCAATCTGCTCACCGCCTCAAACGTGATGGTAAGGTAGATCCCAATACGCTTTGGTCGATCGTTACTGAGTTGCGTATGAGAAATCAGCCTTTGGATGCGTTGCTACTTGCTAGGTCTGCAAAAACACGCCAGTATGTCACAGATGCTAACACGATGATACCAACTGGACTTGTAGGTCGCACACCAGGTAACAGTAATGCTAACGACTTTGTGAAAGAGCTTCAGCGTACCGACAAACTTACCCTATCTGGCAAGTTAAATACGGTTGGCGACTCTACTACTGAATATAATTGTCACGGTTTTACGTTCCTAGGGGGAGCAGAGTGGATAAAATATAATAATGACGTGGAAAAAATCCTTACAGACAACCGGTATTCCGTTACCCGGAATCCATCTGTAGGTGATGTGGTAATCTATCGCGACGACAAAGGGAAGATTCAACACTCAGGAATTGTGGCAGCAGTTTCGGGTGATAAAGTAACAAGAGTTATTAGCAAGTGGGCAATGTATGGTCTTTACGAGCATAACTTACTTGATGTTCCACTATCTTATGGACAGAACACTACAGTTTATAAAAGCAATCGGACTTCGGGCAATTTTCCTCAAGGTTTGGGTGCTGCGCGTCCCGGTAATCATTTATTGCGTCCACGGTAGTAGTACCTGAAATAATCTATTGAGTGAGAGGGAATTTCCCTCTCAGAGGTCAAATAAACAAACGAGTGACAAAAATCAATTATCCCGTTAAAATAATGCAAAAACTTTTAGGTAGATACTATTTGCAAGTTACCTTTATTGTTTGTCTTGCCTTAATTATTGTTGTAAATGGATGCAATACAATTATACCTTTAAAAAAACAGATCCAAACACAGTCACAAGTACAAGTACAAAGAATACCCACTCGTACTTTTGTTGATTGGTGTGTCAATCAGACTAAGTTGAGTTCTGCTGCTAAAGATACTATCGAATTTATGTTACGGGATGCGGGTACAACCGACTGCATTCAAGCTAATAAAATGCTTGATACTCGTGATGAATTCAGCATTCATGGTGAGGGAATAACTGACATCAGCCCGCTTTCATCTTTAACCAACTTAAGAAAATTAAGTCTCAGTGCTAATCAAATTTCTGATATTAGTCCGCTCAGCTCGCTGACAAATCTAACTATTCTTGAGTTAGATCGGAACATTATTTCTGATATTACTCCTTTAAAATTTCTGACTAATTTAACAGAATTATCTATTTGGGTTAATCAAGTATCTGATATTTACCCTCTCAAAAATCTCATAAATCTTTCGATATTAAATTTAAGTGTTAATTCAATTAAAGACATTAATAATTTGGAAAATCTGCATAATTTGAGGAGGTTGAGTTTGGGGTCAAATCAAATATCGAACATCAATATTTTAAAATTTTTAAAAAACTTAACAAATCTCTCGGTTGGTAACAATCAAATATCTGACATTAGTCCCTTGAAATATTTAACTAAACTAACTGAACTAGGAATTAGCAGAAATCAAATATCTGACATTAGTCCCTTGAAATATTTAACTAAACTAACTAATTTGACCCTTAACAATAATAAAATATCTGACATCAGCCCTTTACAATTTTTGACTAACTTAAATGAACTGTCGATGAATCGAAATAGGGTATCAGATATTACCCATTTACAATTTTTGACTAACTTAAATAAACTGTATCTCATTAATAATCAAATTTATGATGTTAGTCCGTTGAGATATTTGACTAAATTAAAGGAAATCTATCTGACAAATAATAAAATTCTTGATTTAAGTATGTTAGATAACATTAATTTAACCTTTCTAGATCTCATGAACAATCAAATTTCAGACGTAAGTTCGTTGAAATTCATGAAGAACTTAACAATGCTATCCCTTGCTGATAATAAAATTTCTGACATTAGCCCGCTGAAATCTCTGGTTAGACTGACTGAACTTTATCTCAGTGAGAATCAAATCTCTGACGTAAGTTCGTTAAAATCTCTCACTAACTTAACGAGGCTCGACATTGCTAACAATCGGATTGCTGATATTAGTAAGTTGAAACCTTTAACTAACCTCTTGGAACTCTACCTAGAAGGAAATCCGTTGACTAATAGAAATTGCCCATTGGTTCCTGATTTTAGATGTCGCTATGAATAATTTGTGAAAGTGCGATCGACACAGCACTAATTATTGGCAGAACAATCGAGGTAATAATTACTCGGCAACTCAGACCAATGACACCCAAAACTACAAATACGGGCCGTCAACTAACATCCACAATCGAGATACTTATTCCGTCAGAAAGTGAAATTATTCCAGCAGCAACAGTTCGGGCAAAATCAGTTCTAAAAACTAACAAGAAAATTACTCCGAAAATAATGCTCAGTGGGAGAGCGAGTACAAAGCTGATACTTATACCACCAAAAGTAACAGTGACCAATCGACAATAACGGCGAGTAAAAGTAACAGCAGCACAGAAGGAAACAATTCCAATTCATCTAACATTAGCGATACCTCCCGGACTGGTAATTCACAGACAATTACAACTTATAAAGATGGTCTAAAAACTGAGAATGGCAGTTCGAGTTACGAAAAATGGTCGAGGGATAGCAGTTATGATAGTAAAGGTGTAGTTAGTGACGTTTACAAGAGTTCTAGCTGGACTTCGAGTTACAGCAAGAATTACTTTAAGGGAGGTTATAGTTGGACAGAAACTATCAGCGGTTACGAGTCAGAATCGGTGAATAAAAGGAATGTTTATACGAGTAGTGGCAGCAGTTGGAGTTGGACGAGAAGCGGGACTGTATGGGATGATGGTCGGAATGATTGGAGTGAGAGTGGGTCGAAGTCTAGTTGGAAAGATGGCAAGTATTTGCCTGGTGAATCTGAGTCAAAAAAGGGAGGATTCGATCCGAAGAAAACAGGGGCGCAGGTGAATGATGTG
>RDXH01000374.1 GCA_004292745.1 Oscillatoriales cyanobacterium
CTGTACTTTCTGCGATCGCCAGAATCAGTTGACGTCCCATAACTAATGACCTCTAAATAGTATCTTCATTCTATGCAACTTCATATAAAATTGGTATTAAGCAGGATACCAATTGTAGATTTGAGATTGAGGATTTGAGATTGTTACGACAGATTAACCTGGGGGTAGTAAATTGTAAAATTATCATATAATTTAATTTGATATTTTGATTTGCCCTTTCGATCCCCAATCCCATATCCCAAATCTACAATCTCAAGGATTCAGTCTTGAGGCAGACATCGTATCTCCTGTTTATAGCCTATTATTAAGTAAATTAACCTAATTAAACATAGAAATGACTAAACAGTTTGTCGATTTTTCCGTCGCCATTTTCACTTATTGATTATGGAGTTCGATCGCATTCAATTCTATACTGAAGATGCAGTAGCATTGCGGGACTGGTTTGTCAGCAAATTAGGCTTGCGAGCAACAGCAGAGTATCCAAGCAGCCACACTCACACTGAAGTTGTCAAGAGTGGCAATATCTGTTTTGTGTTGTCTTCCCCCGTGACACCTGCTAGTCCCGTCGCTAGTTGGTTGAAATTACATCCACCTGGTATTGCTGATGTGGGATTCCGGGTCAAAAATATTGAATTTGCCATAGCTAGAGCGATCGCCCAAGGCGCTCAACTACTGGAACCGATTCAAAAAGGTATAAATGCAGGAGGCAGTTTTAAGCGGGCAAAGATTGCCGGTTGGGGAGATTTAAGCCACACCTTGATTGAGGGAAGTGGTGAAAATTCACTGTCACCGAATTCTGCTGAACTCGCACTGTTTACTAATATTGACCACGTAGTGTTAAACGTGGAAACTGGGGATTTGTCTAATGCTGTTAATTGGTATCAAAGAGTCTTAGGTTTTCAGAGTCAGCAAAATTTTGATATTCAGACTGACAAATCGGCTTTACGCAGCCGAGTGATGGTTCATGCTGAAGGTGGAGTGCAATTGCCTATTAATGAATCGGCATCACCTAATTCTCAAATTCAAGAGTTTTTGGATGCAAATCGGGGACCGGGAATTCAACATATGGCTTTGCAAACCGATCGCATTGTGGATGTTGTTGCTGATTTGCGATCGCGCGGTTTGCCTTTTTTGCCGGTTCCCTGGACTTACTATAAAGAATTACAACAACAGCAAAAATATTTACCGAAAGATTGGCAAGAAATTGTAGGTGCTCAAGTTTTGGTAGATTGGCCGGAAGAGACTCCAGCAGCGATGCTGTTGCAAATTTTTACGCAGCCAATTTTTGCTGAACCTACTTTCTTTTTTGAGATCATCGAACGCCGAGTTGCCTTAGTTAACGATCTAAAAGTGCAAGCGGGAGGTTTTGGGGCTGGAAATTTTCGGGCTTTGTTTGAGGCCATAGAACGGGAACAAATGAAGCGGGGAAGTTTGAGTTATGATTCTTGACACTCTCAGGGCTGAAGCCACTGAGATTCTGCGGACAAAGCAACTTTAGGTAATGCCCAAAGTTTTACTCTCGCTACGGTGGTCAAACACCGTCT
>RDXH01000202.1 GCA_004292745.1 Oscillatoriales cyanobacterium
GTCCATCTACGGGGCATCGAACCCCAGAAGAGGACGCGCTTACATCCCGTCACTCAACGGAGTACCGTTAGAGTGCGGGGCTTTCGCTTGGGAGCTAAAAAAATCTGGTTTACCCCTAGGTACTGACCTTCGTATTCCCTTCGCTTTCGATCCAGATTGCCACATTTATGAGGAAATCTACCGGGTAATCGCCCAGGGTCAATGTATATTTGTGTAGCCTATATTTGTGCAACCGAGTTGAAGTAAGTCCACCCGCTCGGATTTATTTAGTTGAGGTCAAAAAAGCGGTTTCAACTGCTTACTAATATCGTCTCCGGCTGCATCGGTATTAGACATCTCCCATAGTTTATGTGGAACAGCCATCCTGCCTGTTTTTGACTATCTTTTTAGGAAATGTCTATTGTTGAAACAGTCAACATTCAACCCTCAACAGTCAACAATCATGTCTGAGTGGAACCGGAATGGATCTAATTCCCAACTTGGCGATCGCCCAATAGAGGCATTCCCCTTGATTCCTATAGTGTTTGACCCCTTACTAATTCATTGGTATCACTCTATCTAACATTCCTTAGATTTGACACTCTCAGGGCTGAAGCCACTGAGATTCTGCTGACAGAATAACTTTAGTTATTACCAAAGTCTGATTCTCGCTGCGGTGGCCAAACACCGACTACTCAGTCGGTTAAGTTTTACACCTAACTTACTGGCTACTTTTCTTAGAATATTGGCGGCACCGTGAAGATCCGCGTTAACTATAGTCCCATCAGCAGAACGATACAATCCACGTTTAATTCGCCTTCCAGATGCTTTCCACCCAGGCGGTTTTTCGCCGTATCTAGGCAGGGAGTCTCCATCAAGAAAGCTAGCCTTGGAACTGTATGCTTCTTCTGTTTCAGTGAACTTAATGCCGTGCAAATTGCCAAGTTGCTTTAAGCGCTCTTTTAATTTACCGAGAGGCATTTGAACAAACTTTTGATTGTTCAGTTTACCCATATCAACATTAGATTTAAACCCTTGGTTCCATCCAACTACTAGATTACCAATGCCGTGTTTCAAACAATGGTCAACAATTAGCTTCGCAGCTTTATTGATGCCATCGCGCATCTGGTGATTGCGCTTGCGGGTTACGCGGTCTAGCCAACTATCCCAGTAACCAGTAGGTTTCCCCTCCTTTCTGGTTGCTACTTTCTTGTTCCAAAGTTGATTCATCGCTTTCATGGCGCGAGCGTCAATCAAGAAGGAATTTCCGAGCGTATCAACGCAAGCTGCCAAATTATCAGCAGTTCCCAAATCAATTGATAGCGCTTGATTGCGATCTAAATCATGCTGCTGACATTCTACTTCGTAAGACATCTCTAAGTAGAAAGCGCCATTCTTCGGGAGAATTGTGAACTCTTTAACCTTTGTACAGTCAATGTTTGACGGCCTAGGGAGAAAGAATTCAGAAATTCCAAACCAGCGACGCACTGTTAAACCCAAAGAAAATCGTAACTGATCGACAACTAGCGTTGGCTTTAATCCTCCAGAGTTTGGGTAAGCTACTTTGAATAACTTAGACCGCGTTAGATAGTTTGGAGGCTTAGGTTTAAAGCGCAAATTACCTTCATTATATAAGGCTCTTAACTCTTTGAAGCCTTTAAATGCCTCTGTAACTGATATCAAAGTTTGCTGCATGGGCGTTGAAGGCAACGACTTGGCAACCATCGACTTAGAAATTGACGGTTCAAAAGACAAGTCAAATTTTCCGGTCAGCAGTTTTCCGGTTTTAAAAAATGTCTGGCGAGCGAAATAAACGGCGCTATTGTATAGCTTTCCAGATTGCCGACAGAGATACTGCAACACGGCTTCAACTTCTTTGGTGGGAGACAGTAATACTTGCTGTACTCCCATTGCTTTTTTGACTCTAGCCACCTCTTTTTCCGGAAAATTAGTTGATTTATTTAGTTTAGGTGAGTACACTGGATAGGTCAAGCTACAACAACAAAACTTTAGGCAATATTAGCAGTGAGGTTGTTAAGAAATACATAGAAGATCCAGGTCATTCTGCTAACTAAGAAAGACACGGGGACTGAAGTCCCCCGATCCGCTTTCCTCTCAGGGCTGAAGCCGCTGAGTGTCCCGCATCCCGTATGAATTTTTATGAGTAAGTGTGTGCTGCATGGTATTACAATTGAACACAGAAACCATAAAACAGTCCTAATTTACAAAAGTTTACTATCGAGAGGAAAACCTATGCGAGTGACTACTGCAACGATTCTCGGCTTAGTGGCTCTGGTAGCTCCTGGATTCACCAGGAATGCTACCGCAGCTTTCGAGTCCAAACCCTTTGTCCAAGAACAGTACCGCAGAGACTTTGTGGCTCCGGCTGATCCTGGTACTTCATCCCCAGAGGCGAATTCCCAAACAGATATGTTTAACAAGCCTTTTTATGCCGGAGATCAAAAACCAGTCAAAAAGGAAAAAACTATATCCGCAGGAGCAGACGGACCAGAAGTTGCAGCCATACAACAACGGTTGCAAATTCATGGTTTCTCCATCGGCACGATCGACGGTGCCTATGGCTCCCGCACCACTGCTGCTGTCAGTGAATTTCAACGAGCTAAGGGGTTGGATTCAGACGGCATCGTAAACAAAGAGACTTGGACAGCATTAGCAGCCGAGCCGGTATCTGCTCCTAAAAAAGTTGAGGAGGAGTCTCCCATTCAGAAGGATGCTTCAGTTCCCAGCAACGCTCCCAGCAACGCTCCCAGCAACGCTCCAACCACTGTAACTATTCTCTCTAAAGGCTCCTCTGGTGCCAAAGTGAAAACACTACAGGTGCGCCTAGAAGTTCAAGGTTACGATCCAGGTCCGATCGACGGTATTTTTGGTGCCAAGACCATTGCTGCTGTCAAGGGGTTTCAGGATGACAAAGGTTTCAAGGCAGATGGAGTGGTAGATGACACCACTTGGAAAGCACTGGGTCAAAAATAAGTTATTATCACAGACCAGCCAACCCGGTTTCAACCTCCAACTAGGCTGACTCAGAACCAAAACCGGGTTTTTCAATTAGGCTTGACAAATAAAGTAGTATGTGGTAGTTTTGTTTAATGTGAATACGCGGATATGGCGGAATTGGCAGACGCGCCAGATTTAGGTTCTGGTTCCGAGAGGAGTGAAGGTTCAAGTCCTTTTATCCGCACTAAATTCAATCCTTGACAAATCAAGGATTTGAGCTTATCTAGAACGCCCAATTTGAGATTTTTCGGTTGAGCGATCGCCTTTTTTTTAAAATTATTACCCATGTCTGAAGAAACAAAATCAGTGGCTCAATCTACAACTGGCGCAGATGCGATCGATGTCGCGATCGCCTCTGGTATAGACTTTGATGGTTCTCCAATTCCCCAGGCAAAATTAGACCTTTACGAGAAAGTAATGGGATTAGAAGCAGGGAGACAGCGCAGTGGTGTATCAAATACCATGCGATCGCGCATTGTCCGCATCGGTGTCAAACACCTGCCTCAAGCAGAAATAGATCAGATGCTGATCGCTGCTGACTTTGCACCGCTCAAAGATAAAGAAGTGGCCTTTTATTACGGTGCTAAATAAATAGCATTTATTCTGCTTTATTTCTTAGTCCGCGCAGGCGGACTTTGTTTGTGTAGTAGCGGTTTCAACCGCCGAATCATAAACAGCCTAGCAAACTGCAAAAACATCAAGGCAAATACTTTTGGACAATAGTCCATCCTGTCAGCAACACCAGCACAAATCCCCCACACAAAGTCAAATTAGCGCCAATATGTAAAGGACGAGCCCAAGGATTTTTGGGGCTAATTTGCAGACCGCTAGCAACAGAAACTAACACCAAAGTAACAACTGCTAACCCCACAGGCAAATGAGCAGAATGACCTAAATAGCCGTATTCTCCCAGGGTTCCAACTACGCCAATTCCCAGCAGTAAAATTACCAAAGTCGCCATCCCCGCACCTGTAGCTAAATGGAAAGGACGCAGCCATTTTGGACGGGGGTTTTTGGTGCTACGAGCGGCGAACATCCATGTTCCAGTAACCGCCAGCAACAGGTAAGCAAACAGGGAAAAACCCATGGACCAAGCTGCTATTTTCCACAACCATAAAAAAGAAGGTAGGTTCATCCGCTGCATCCCTAATCAGAGATTTCTCAAAAAGTCTCATTCTGATTTTAGCTGGAATTGAAAGCAAAAATAAATAATCTAGCGCTCGGGAGCGATCGGCTCAGGGTTAGCCAGCAATTTTCTGCCTGAAATATCCTATTTGCATAGGCGTCTCCAAATACCCTAATATGCTGTAATCCCTAGTAGCTGTGTATTTTGCTTCAATGGCGATCGCAATTGATTTTGGAACTAGCAACACCGTCGTCGCTCGCACGAATCCGGCGACTTCGCAGCCCGAAACTTTGAAATTGCCAGCACTCTCGGCAATTTCAGCTCAAAATCCACCCCTAATTCCCAGTTTGCTCTATGTTGAAAACGCTGCTCAAAATCAAGTAATACTTGGTCAACAAGTCCGGGACAAAGGCCTTGACTTGACTACAGATTCTCGATTTTTCCGCAATTTCAAGCGAGGAATTGGTACTCCGATTCAGGGTTTTGTGCCGGAACTTGACGGACAAATAGTCACTTTTGAACAAGTAGGACAATGGTTTTTGAGCCAAATTGTCAGCTCAATTCGTGAACTATCAGTACCTGTTGATTCTTTAGTTTTTACTGTTCCTGTAGATAGTTTTGAAGCTTATCGCAATTGGCTGGGTAAAGTCTCTCAATCTTTGCAAGTAGAACAGGTGCGGATGTTGGATGAACCAACTGCTGCTGCTTTGGGTTACGGTTTAGCCGATCGCGAAAATCTGTTAGTAATTGACTTCGGCGGCGGAACCCTCGACCTTTCTTTAGTACGTTTAGATATTTCTGCCAATAAAAAGCCCCTCGGTTTCCTGCTAAAATGGGGCGACAGATCCCTGGCTGAATCTTCAGGACAAAAAGCCAAAATAGCCCGTGTTTTGGCTAAAGGTGGACAAAATTTAGGCGGTTCGGATATTGATAATTGGCTAGCAGATGATTTTGTCAAAAATACAGGCATGATGAAATCTTCTATTATAACCAGATTAGCAGAACGTTTGAAAATTCAATTATCTTTGCAAGAAAGGGCGACTGAAGTCTATTTTGACGAAGAAAATTTTGAGACTTACGAATTAGAATTAAATCGCGATCGCTTTGAAGCCATCCTCGCAGAACATCAGTTTTTTGACAACCTTGATGAGTCCATGAATCAAGTATTACAGCAAGCGCGCCGTCAAGGTTTAGAAATAGGAGATATCGACGCGGTTTTGCTAGTTGGTGGCACAGTACAAATTCCGGCTGTCAAACGCTGGGTTGAGCAATATTTCGACACAGCAAAAATTCGGTGTGACAAGCCCTTTGAGGCGATCGCCCAAGGTGCCCTACAACTTAGTCAAGGCGTAGAAATCAAAGATTTTCTCTACCACAGTTACGGCATTCGTTACTGGAATCGTCGCGAAAATTGTCATAGTTGGCATAGTTTAATCAAATCCGGTCAGTCTTACCCAATGAGCGAACCAGTAGAATTAGTATTGGGAGCTTCTCTAGAAAATCAGCCGAGTATAGAATTAATTGTCGGTGAATTGGGAGCAGAAACTGGCGGCACAGAGATCTATTTTGACGGTGACAGATTAATTACTCGCCAACTCGCAGGTAAAACATCTGTACAACCGCTAAACGACAAAGACGGAGCTCGCAGCATCGCTCAATTGACACCGCCGGGGTATCCGGGAGGCGATCGCATAAAAGTTTTGTTCCGCGTTGATGAACAGCGTTTTCTGCGAATTACCGTCGAAGATTTGCTGACAAATCAAACTTTGTTACAGGATAAACCAGTGGTGCAGTTAAGTTAACGTGAGTTCGACACGATCGATTGGACGATCGCATTATCGCTTTATCGAGACTTTAATTAAGAGGTAACAACATGGCAACTATTACTATAGAAATACCAGAAGAACTATCAGCTAAACTGAGTCTAATACAAGAGCGATTACCTGAAGTTTTAGCCCAATACTGCTATAAGGTAATCGTGATAGAGCGATCGCTATAATTAATCGAAATCATAAGTTGGGTCGCGCTGGAGCTTGACCCAACCTACATTGTGTACTAACGTTGTTGTAATTGTCTTAGTGCATCATCTAATCTTCTTTTAGTATCTTCTGCCTGCCTCATTTTTTCGTCAAGCATTCGATTAGGCACTCCATATATTCTACAGTCAACACCACTGCTTGCAAGGATGTACTCGTAGGTAGAACCGACACCCCAGCAAGCCTTTGCATGGATAGGGTTATGAAATATAGTTCTCGTAGTGATAAGAGACAATCCATAGAAACAGTCCCTGTCGTTGCAATCAACTAGGCCAAGAGAATAGCAGCTTTCACCATCACGGCTACAGCGCACACTTGGCCCCAATGCTTCACCTTTTGGTAGTACAAGATATTGTTTCCCTTGATAATTTACAATTTTGCCTTGAGCTAATACTGTTGTTGCTGAAAAAATTCCTAAACTGGCAAACAGAGAACCTAATATTACAAAAGTTTTAATTTTCATTTAGAAAACTCCTGTGTGGTAAGATACATACCTTTTAAAACATTCTAAACTACATAAACCAAGTACCTGTTTAGGAAACTTCGGGACTTAATAATTGCCAAGTCAATTCGGAAAATTAGGAAAAATCGGAAACTTATGATATAATAGCTAAAACTCCAGCATCTCTTTAATTTATGGACATAGCCCAGGTTGTTAATATTTTAGATGAGCTAATCTTTGATAAAACAGGGTCCCATCTGGATTTTATACAAAAATCTGTTTTAGAAGGCACTTTACAAGATCAAACTTATTCACAAATTGCTCTAAAATCTGGATATAGTGAAAGTCATGTCGCTGATACCGCTTCTGATTTATGGAAATTTTTATCTGAGTTATTAGGAGAAAAAGTTAGAAAAGCTAATATTAAAGGTATTTTAGAAAAAACCAAATTTAATCAAGTTTCTGGTGTAATTGTTAGTGGTATTGTAGGCGTTACTAATAACATTAGCGTCTGTCACAAAGCTAATCATCCCGAAAATAACTCACCGCCAACGCCCCAAAAATCTAGCCCTAAACTCCACCTCAACAACGCCCCTAAATTTCCCTATTTTTACGGCAGAAATAACGAAGTCTCTACTCTCAAAGATTGGCTAATTAATCAAGAGATTGGCCTCATTACCATTTTCGGTATTAGCGGTATTGGTAAAACGGCTACCGCCCTTCATCTCATTAACGAAATTCCCCAACACTTTGACTATATTATTTATCGCGCGCTCTATTTTTCCCCTTCCCTTACCACCACATTAACTAATTTATTACAAATCTTCTCACCACCAGAAATACCTAACGATATTGAATCCCAAATTAACCTCTTTATTGACTACCTCACTCAATATCAATGTTTAATTATACTTGATGATATCCAAAATCTTTTTACGCCCCAAAAATTAGCCGGAACTTGGCAAACCGATCGCACTTCCTATCACCTATTATTTCAGGCGATCGCCCAATCTTCCCATCACAGTAACATCATCCTACTATCTCAAGAAAAATGGCTGGAAATTCAACAATTAGAAAAAGCTAATTATCCCGTTAAATCTTTAATCTTATCAGGCTTAGACTCAGATGCAACAGAAATTTTACATCACCAAAACTTAGCCAATCAAGAACTATGGCCACAATTAATAACCCTTTATCAAAGTCATCCCTTATGGTTAGAATTGACTGCCGAATTAATCGGTGAATTATATGCCGGAAATGTTAGTGAGTTTTTAGAATATCAGGGATTAATTGTGCCAGAAGGAGTGCGATCGCACCTCGATAGACAATGGCAAAAATTAGCGCCAACCGAACAAACAGTCATGTTACAATTAGCCCAAGAAACTGCCCCCATTAGTATTTCTAAAATCCTCCCTAAAATCGACCAAGTAGCGACGGAATTAGTCAATAGTATATCATCCTTAAAAATGCGATTTTTACTGGAAACAGAAACTAGAGAAAATGGTAATTTAATCAGTTTAAGCCCCATTTTAAAAGAATATATTAAAAGTCGTTATTTGCTGAATCTACCTGATAAAGGCTATAACAACTAACAACTAACAGTTAACTGTTAAAAGTTAACAACTAACAATTAACAACTAACAGTTAACTGTTAACAACTAACAATTAAGATTTGTGCACCACCACCGCCGTCCCCACCGATGCCCAATTGAACAGCCATTTAGCGTGATTTACCGCCACATTTGTACAACCATGAGTAACAGGATT
>RDXH01000020.1 GCA_004292745.1 Oscillatoriales cyanobacterium
CCGGCGATCGGCACCGACGCTTTTCAGGAAACCGATATCTATGGCATTACACTGCCCATTGTCAAGCATTCCTATGTAGTACGCGACCCCAGAGATATGGCGAAAATTGTCGCCGAGGCTTTCCACATCGCCAGTACGGGGCGTCCAGGGCCTGTGTTGGTGGATGTACCCAAGGATGTGGGTTTGGAGGAATTTGACTATCTGCCGATCGAGCCTGGAGCAGTCAGGATTCCTGGTTATCGGCCGACGGTGAAGGGAAATCCCCGGCAAATTAATCAAGCAATTCATTTGCTGAAGGAATCCCAACGTCCTTTGATGTATGTGGGTGGTGGCGCGATCGCAGCGGGAGCCCATGATGAAATTAAAGAACTAGCTGAGCTGTTCCAAATCCCAGTCACCACAACGCTCATGGGCAAAGGTGCCTTTGATGAAAACCATCCTTTGTCAGTGAAAATGCTGGGGATGCACGGCACTGCTTACGCGAATTTTGCCGTCACCGAGTGCGATTTGTTGATTGCTGTCGGAGCCCGATTTGACGATCGCGTCACAGGCAAATTAGACGAGTTTGCCGCCCGCGCCAAGGTGATTCACATCGACATCGACCCTGCTGAGGTGGGTAAAAATCGTGGACCGGAAGTTCCGATTGTCGGAGATGTCCGCCAAGTTTTAATCGATTTGCTGCGTCGCTGTCGTGAAACAGCAGTTTCGGGAAATCCCGGACAAACACGGGCATGGCTCGACAGGATCGAGGGGTGGAAACGCGATTACCCCTTAGTTGTACCTCATTACCCAGAAATTTTGTCTCCCCAAGAGGTGATTTCCGAGTTGGGTTCTCAAGCGCCGGATGCTTACTACACCACCGATGTGGGTCAACATCAAATGTGGTCGGCTCAATTCCTCAACAACGGGCCTCGTCGCTGGATTTCTAGTGCTGGCTTGGGAACGATGGGTTACGGACTACCGGCCGCCATGGGCGCGAAAATGGCTCTGCCCCAGGAGCAAGTAATTTGCATTGCTGGCGATGCTAGCGTCCAAATGAATATTCAAGAGTTGGGAACACTAGCACAGTACGGCATAAATGTCAAGCTAGTAATTGTGAATAATGGCTGGCAGGGCATGGTGCGGCAGTGGCAGCAGGCTTTCTATGGGGAGCGCTATTCGTCGTCGAACATGACTGTGGGGATGCCGGATTTTGTGATGCTGGCTCAAGCTTATGGCGTTAAGGGGATACTGGTTTCACAGCCGGGGGAACTGAAGGGGGCGATCGCCGAAATGCTAGCACATGACGGCCCGGTTTGACAGTTGACGGTATTGCCAATGCCCAATGCCCGATGCCCGATGCCCTGTTTGGCCAATGCCCGATGCCCCATGCCCGATGCCCCATGCCCAATTCCCAATTCCCAATGACTTCTGAACTGCTGCAAAATGTACGAGTGCTAGATCCATTATCAGGGGGCGATCGCATCGCTGATGTTCTGATTGCTGAAGGCGATATCAAAGCAGTTGAGCCAAAAATTGCCCAATTCCCCCCTGACACACAAATCCGAGATTGTCGCGGACTGATTTTGGGGCCGGGACTGACTGATATTTACAGTCACAGCGGGGAACCAGGTTTTGAGGATCGGGAAACCCTGCAATCTTTAATGCAGGCTGCGGCTGCTGGGGGTTTTACGCGGGTGGCGATTTTGCCGGATACCTCGCCACCTCTTGACAATTTGGCCGGTTTAGCTTTTTTTCAGCAACATATCCGCAATTTTTCCCCCTCTCTTCCCCGCTTGTATTTCTGGGGCGCTCTGACAACGGGCTTGGAAGGGCAACATATGGCTGAGTTGGGGGAGTTGGCATCCACCGCGATTGTGGGGTTTGCCGATGGTTTACCGCTGGCGAATCCAGCTCTGGCAATGCGTTTGTTGGAATATATACAGCCTTTGGGTAAGTCGGTGGCTTTGTGGCCGATGGATCGCACTTTGGCAGGAAATGGAGTCGCTAGGGATGGTGCGGTTTCCCTTCGCTTGGGTTTACCAGGAATTCCGGCTGCTGCGGAAACTTCCGCTTTGGCTGCCATCCTGGAATTAGTCGCTACTGTGCCGACTCCCGTGCACATCATGCGGGTTTCTTGTGCTCGCAGTGTGGAGCTAATTCGAGATGCGAAGGCGCGGGGTTTGCCGGTGACTGCGAGTGTGACTTGGATGCACTTGTTGTTAAATGTGGGGGCAATTTCAGGAAACACCACTGTTTCTTTTCCTTATGACCCAAATTTGCGTTTAGAGCCGCCTTTGGGTAATCAGGCTGACCAGTTGGCGCTGCTTCAAGGCCTCCTAGATGGGGTGATTGATGCGATCGCGATCGACCACACTCCCTATACTTATGAGGAGAAAACCGTGGCTTTTGCTGATGCTCCACCAGGGGCGATCGGTTGGGAATTAGCTTTACCTTTACTCTGGCAGAATTTGGTAGAAACCAGCCATTTTTCGGCTCTAGAACTGTGGCGATTTTTGAGTACCAGCCCCGCCATTTGTCTGGGGCAAACCCCCCCTACGGCTGCACCAGGAGTCCCTGCTGAGCTGATTTTATTCGACCCGCAAAAGAGTTGGACTGTTGATGGGCAAAGTTTGAAGTCGCGATCGGCAAATACGCCTTGGTTTGGCAAGAAATTAGCCGGAAAAGTTGTACAAACTTGGACTTATTGACCATTGATATTGGGAGAAAAATTAAAATGTATATCCTTTATTTTATCCTTTAATATTTACACTAATTAACCTTAACTATAGCAGTCCTAAATCATTTGTGAATTTCTTACTCCCGGACCTTACTAAGGGGAGGGTTGGGGTGGGGTAAAAATATTTACGACTCCTGCAAGGATTGCTATATAATTAAATAAACTCCCCTCGATTTTGAAGTAATATTGACTGCATTTCCTGACAACGTTCCAGATAATTTTGTGCAACCCGATCCAGCGGATTTTGTTGCAGACACTCACCAAACAATTGTGCAGCTTCTTTATGTTTACTAGCACTGTAGTTATATAAAGCTTCTCGAAATATAGATAAAGTCCTTGCCTTACCTTCCTTTCCTTCAGGTTTATCCGCTTCAAATACTTCATAAATAGTCACCAAATTGGATTTTCCTTTGACTCGAACATGACCGATATTGCGGATAAAATCCCGTGGAAAATTGGTTAACTTTGAAAAAGTATTTTGAGTAATTAACATTGATACTCCGTAGCTTTTTGTCAGGCTTTCCACCCGCGCCGCTAAATTCACCGCATCCCCAATCACCGTACTATCCATTCGATTAGTTGCCCCAACAGTTCCTAACATTAATGAACCTGTATTGATACCAATCCCAATTTTAATCGGCCCATAACCAGCATGAATCCGATATTGATTATAATCATCTAGACTGTGCAACATAGAAATTCCGGCTTGGACTGCATCAACGGCACTGTGACCAAATAAAGCCATAATTGCATCCCCAATATATTTATCAATAAAACCGTGATTTTCAATAATTCCCGGTTCCATTCGACTTAAATAAGCATTAATAAATTTAAAATTTTCCTGGGGTGTCATTCCCTCCGACAAAGCAGTAAAATCCCTAATATCAGAAAATAATATCGACATTTCTTTTTCCACGCTGTCCCCTAATTTAACATCGCTCAACGTGTCACGGCTTAGCAGCGAGACAAATTCATTAGGTACAAAGCGTTTAGCAGCTTCCGTTAATTTTGATTGCTGTTCTAGGGCAAATTCCAACTCCTGATTGATGTTCCAAAGTTCCGCATTTTGTGCAGCTAGTTTTTTATCTTGACTGTAGCTGTGGACTGCTTCTGTTACCGTCAATTTCAAATCTTCTGTTTGCCAAGGTTTGCCTATATAACGATAAAGTTTAGCATTTTTGATGGCATTTCCTACCGCCTCAATAGTCGCCTGACCTGTTAGCATCACCTTGAGAGTTTTAGGAGATAATTGGTGGACTCGCCTCAACAGTTCATCTCCTTTCATGTCTGGCATCACGTAATCGGAGATAATTAAGGGAATTTCATACCCGTCTTCCATCAATTCAGCAATTAATTCTAAGGCATCTTCACCTCCTTCGGCAATTTCAATTCGATAAGTATTACCTAAAGCATCTTTTAATTCAGTTTTGAGACTTTTCAAAACTGTTTTTTCATCATCCACACAAATAATAACTTGTTTGATCATAGTGATAAAGCCGTTTTAATGGTTTCGATCAACTCTTCTTCTGACCAAGGTTTCTGCAAACAGCGATGGAGGTTTGCTTGATCGAAAGCCCTCTGGACTGCATCTTCATCCGCTTGACCAGTCAGCATGATTTTAACAATATTGGGAAATTTTTGATGGACTCGAACTAAAAACTCGTCTCCCTTCATTCCTGGCATCAACCAATCAGAAACAATTAAAATAATCATTGTTTCGTCATCGTTGAATTCATCGATTAACTCTAAAGCATCCGCAGGACTCTCTGCCATTTCATAGGCATAGTTACTACCAAATGCTGATTTTAATTGGGTTTTGAGACTTTTCAATACCACTTTTTCGTCGTCAACGCACAGGATGATTGGCTTAGACATTTTTGGCCTGTTGATTAGGATTATACCAAAAGGAATATGGAAGATGGAAGATGCAATAAAATCAATGATTTTAGTAATTCAAAATGTCATCATCACCAAAGTATTGAGTATAATACTAGGAATTTGTCAGGGTTTGAATCAACTATAATTTTCATTGATTTTGAATTGACAAACAACCGAATTTAGGAAAAATTGGGAGTTTTTTATAGCTACTCGATCCTCAGCCTGTTTTTAGGAAATTTTAGGCAAGATTCGCCGATAGGAAAACCGTAAAAGTGGTTTTGCCGGGAACCGATTCCACCTCTATTTTACCATGATGTTTTTCAATAATTTTTTTGACAATATCCAGCCCCAGACCACTACCTTCTCCGGGGGGCTTAGTAGTAAAAAATGGCTCGAATATTCTGGGCAGAACTTCGGGTGGAATTCCCTGACCACTATCGGTGACTGCAACTTTGACATAATTACCCTCCTGAAGCAGATCGATCGTCAATGTTCCTTTATTCTTCATTGCTTGCAGGGCGTTATGAATCAGATTTGTCCACACCTGATTGAGTTGGTCTGCGTAGCAGAGGATTGGTTCTATTTTTGGGAAATTTCGTAATACTTCTACGCCGTGTTTGATGTTATTTTGGTACAGGGTTAGTACCGTTTCTATGCCATCGACTATATCCGATTGAATCATGGCTTCCGACGAGTCGTAACGGGCATAATTTTTCAGGGCAAATACGACTTTTGACGCTCGCTCTGTTGCCGTATTTATTGTTTGAGTTCCCCGCTGAATTTCTGATAGTTTGTAAGCCATTTCCAATATGCTATGCCGATCGCCCTTTTGTAACAAAGTCAAAAATTCGTCGGCTTCGTAAATCCCCATATCTACCAAGGTATCAGCGATGTCATCAGCATCATCAATATCTTGGTCTTCCAGTTTGCTAATTAAAGACCGCTTTAACTTCCTTTCTTCTTTGGCTGTTAAACTCATATCTTTTTGCAGAGATTTGTTGAGCAAAAGGAAGAAGATTTCAGCTTCGGCGGTGGAAAGTGACTGAAACAGCGAGGGTAAGTTAGAAAGAGTTTGTCCCAAAAATTTAGTCATATTTCCAGCACTGGATCGAATCGCACCCAAAGGAGTGTTTAGTTCATGGGCTACTCCGGCTACTAATTGTCCTAACGCCGCCATTTTTTCCGATTGAATTAGTTCGTTTTGAGTCGCTTGCAGATAGTTCAAAGCTTCCGAAAGTTCTTGAGTTCTTTGGGCGACTTGAATTTCGAGGGTGTGGTTATATTCCGTTACCAACTTCTCACTTTCTTTGCGTTGGGTAATATCCGCGAAAGCTGCGATCGCATAACTCACTTTTCCTTTTTCGTCATAAATTGGCGTTCCCCAAGCTTCCAGGGGAATTACCCGATCGCCTTTGTGGATTTCTAAGTCATCAACATTGACACTTGAGCCATTAAAAGCACAAATTATTGGATCTTTCTCTGGAGGGTAAATTTCATTACTACCAGCCAGATAAATTTGATATTCCTCTCTAATTTCATCAGCATTAATATCCGCCACTATACCTTTTCCCAGCAAGGATTTGGCGCGAGAATTAATGTAGTAGGGCTGACCGTTAGATTCAGCTACAAATATCCCCACTGGGACGGCTTCTATAATTTGGTTAAGTTGGCTTTTACTCTCAGATAATTCTTCATTCAAAGCTTGCATTTCCGCGAAAGATAGTTGCAGTTGTTCCGCCATACTCTTAAAGGAATGAGCCAGTTCCCCTACCTCATCATTACGGTTAATTTCTACAATTTTTCCCCACTGACCTTTGGTAATATTTTTGGCGGTTTCATTCAAATATAAAATTGGCTTAGTCACCCATCTTGCCGTAAGTATGCCGACAATTATCGCTACGGTAAAAGCTGCTATGCACAGCCAAATAGTCGTCCTAGTGTTGGCATTAATTTGTTCCAAGAAGTCAGATTCTGGAATAATTACCACAATCAACCAATCCAAACCCTTGTCATCCTTTAAGGGTGTAACTTGCATAAATTGTTCATGGCCTTGAATTTGAAAGTTAAGCTGTTGGCTCTGCTGAATATTATTTAGATCTCCAAAGTGATCTTGCAAGTATTTAGTGGTCAGACTAATTACACTATTTTCGCTATTTATCGCCGGAATTCTTTCGGTCTCTTCACCCTTGATTAAATATACTGGAGCCGTAGTCGATGTAGTGATTAAAGCCCCCGAACGTTCCACAATAAATGTCTGTCCTGATTTGCCAATTTTTAACTTAGCAAGAAACTCATTCACTCGCGAAAAAAGTAAGTCTGTACCCAAGACTGCCTGCAACTGTCCCGATGCGTCGTATAATGGCTGGGCTGCTGTAATACCAAGTCCTTTGCTAGTAAAATCAGCGTAAATTTTACTCCAAGTTGCCTTTTTTGCTTCCGTTGCTGCGGTGTACCAGGGACGAACTCGCGGGTCATATTTCGGTTTAACTTTAACTAAATCAGTACGTTCACCTTCCTTATTGACAGCATAATAATTCATGTTGCCTTCGGTCAGTTCGCTTCTTTCTTGCAGTAAAAAATCACCCTCATTTTTACGCCTCACCCCAATAAAATCTCCCGCTGGAGTAGCAACATATGTAACGCTTACTGTGTCAAACGTTTGCAGTTGCTTCCAAAAGTGACGCTGGATTTTGGGAGTGTCTTGCAAATTCAGGTCCCCCAATTCAAAAGCATTAGCTTTAAATTGATTGAGTTGATGGGGAAAGGTCATGTATGCTTGAACGCGCTCCGAGATGCGATCGCTAATTTCTTGTCGCAACTGAGAAGCAACTTCATTAACCGCTTGTTGTCCGTTGCGAAACGACAGATAGCCTACAACTCCCACCGCAGCGAAGATTTGCAAAACGAAGGGAACTATCAGGACTGTTCGCAGAGGGAGGGAGCGAGAATTTTTTATAATCGCTAATTTGCCCGCAGATTGGCTTGGGTCTGCAACTTTGACGCTCGATCGTGTAATCATGCTTAGAAAGACTTGTTGGCGATGAGGTATTATATCATTTCGATGAGCTGCACCCGAACAAGTTCAGAACTAATTATACCAGCAAACAGATTCTAGATTGGGCGATATTTAAAATCCCAGCTATGGCGAGCTTGATTTCCCGCCTATCTGTGGAATATGTTACAGACTGTAAACGGAACATAACTTATTTGGGGGCTAGAAGGCATTAGCAATATGTCTTAAATTCCCTAAGCCAATTGGCTAATTTTTGCGATAAAAACCAGAACTATCAGAAAACAATTTCGCCAAAAGTCACAATCTTTTGAGCAAATAGATTGGTTGACCCTTTTACTCTATTGTCTCTGATGCGTAAGTTTCATTTTTGCTCTGTTGCACTTCTTTTTTAGTTCGCAGCACCTTACCAAGAAATTGGGTCTAAAGCCCCGTCCTTATAGGACGGCTTTGATTTTCTTTGTAATTGTAAATATTTGTTAAATAAGCACATAAAGAGGGATGCTGTTCCTGAATGTGGTAAACTAATTGCATGATAGTATTAGAGTTTAAGTTAAAAAACAAAGCGGAGCAATATCGGGTCATCGACGAGATGATCGCCCATCAACTTACCTGCTAAAACAACGAACTGCATTTATATCCCAGTTTTTCCAAGTTTTTCCAATTCATCAACTCAATAGTTTCCAACTCAGAAAAACTCAACTCATCTTGCCAAGCATTAATTCCCTTGACCCCAACCGGCTCTAAAGTATTAGGATGCCACATCATTTGACTTGGCAGAACTAAACCTGACTCAGCATTTCTCTGATAAAATTCCAACATTGACTCCTGAAAATCTACCCCAATCCACTTGCAAATTTTAGCTAACTGTGCCGACGGCTCCCTCACCAAATCTTCGTAAGAAACCAAATAAAATTGCTCCCATTTTTGATGGTATTTGTCGATGATTTTAACAACCTGATTCCACTGGTGCGTCAGTCCCGCTATCGTTTTTATTCCCGGCCACACTTCTCCCCTTTCCTGCTCTTTTGCCACTAATTTTTTAACAGAACTGTAACAAGCCCGAAAATCTCGGACAATTAAAATCACCTTAACACCCGGAAAATATTTCCGAATTTTCCCTAATTGATAAATGTGAAAAGGATTCTTATCTCCCCAAATTGAAGCTGTCGGATCGAACTGCTGGCGGTAAGTTTCATAAACTGTTTCCACTGCCAGATTGTAACTCAATTGCTGGTTATTTTTCAAATTATTTAATAAAAGCTTTCGGTCAACATCCCACTCCTCAAACCTATGAAAACTGTTGTTATAGAGGTCATTTAAAAAATCTTCAATTTGAGGCAACAAGTCGTTGACAGCACCGTATTTCGACTCTAGGGCAACAAAGAACAGACTTTCAGGGGGAATGCAGATATCTGGATGCGCTGTGAGCATTAAACGCAGGAGAGTTGTCCCCGAACGTTCGGCTCCTATTACAAAAATCGGACTTGATACAGTCGATTTGTTGCTGGGTGAATTAGCCTTAGCGCCTAAAAAAATGCTTGACTGGCTGTTGGGTGAATTAGCATCCGCGCTCGAAAACTTGCTCCTATCTATTTTATCATTAACTTGCTTCGGTCGCAAGCGAAATTGACCGACAAGTTCTACTCCCAACTCCAATTTGTCGGCAAGTCCGCGACGTTGAAGCGCCTGTTCGACAGCGGTGCGGCATAATATTATTTGCTCGGCCCGACGCTGGCGAGAAATGTTTTGCTGGTGGATGCGGTAATAATAAAGCGGTTTGTTGATTTTTCTAATTTCTGTAACTTCACTCAGCCGCAGGCACAATTCGTAATCAACAGCACTGGCAAATTTTGGGTCAACACCGCCACAATTATTGTAAGCTGAACGGCGGATTAAGCGAAAGTGAAAAACGATGGGATCTACTAACAGTTGCTCTGGCGAATAGGGGATTTGGCAGAGGGGGCCTTCGCCGCCAACGCAGTCGTTTTCGTCGATGAGTAAATAGTTGGTGTAAACAACTCCCACTTGAGGATTAGCATCTAAAATTGGGACTGTTTCTGCTAGTGCTTTCGGGGCTAATAAATCGTCGCTATCCACGCAGCCGAAGTAAGGAAATGTGGCTTCTCTAATGGCGGCCATTAGGGAATAGCTGACCCCTCGGTGTTCGGCGGCGAGGACTTTGATTCTGGGGTCAAGTTTGGCGTAGTTGCGGGCTATATTGAGAGAGTTATCTGTGGAACCGTCGTCCCAAATTAAGAGTTCAAAGTTGGGATAAGTTTGGGCGAGAACGCTTTCTATGGCAGCTTTGAGGTAGCGTTCTCGGTTGTAGACTGTCATGACAATGGAGATGGGAGTCATATGATTTTAGATTTTAGATTTTAGATTTGGGATTAAAGAATTGATGATATTGATAGTTGATGATTGGTTAAGGAAGTTTTCTTGTTTGTTTTGAGAGTTGGTCGATCGTTTTGAGAGTTGGTCGATCGTTCCAGGAGTCCGACAGGGGTTGAAAACCCCTGTCTCATAGCTTAAGTCCTCTAAAAGAGGACTAAAATTCATCGGAATTTCTCTTGTAATTAACAGTCGGCGACCGACAATTTTCGCTATGAGGCAGGGGTTTAAACCCCTGCCGGACTGTTGGACTGTGGTTTGAATGTCGGGCTGCGGATTGAATCTCGTTACTGGCAGAGATTTTTTGGCTTCTCTCAGCAAAGTTAATATTTTACCAAAAAATAGGGTTATTAAACTATCAACTATCAACTGTCAATTGTTTCTTTCTGTTTTCGTTTATACAGAAAAAACCGACTGACAATATCTACTTCTAACTCAAATCTATCACTCAACCCGCGCCTGTGAATTGCTTGTGTAATCGCTGACTGAGATTCTACAATTTGGTCGAGTTGCTGTTGAACTGTATGCTGGGAATGTTTGCGGTAATAGTAAAGGGGTTTGTTGAGGTGATAGAATTGGGTAATTTCTGAAAGTCGCAAACAGAAATCGTAATCTTCCGCACGGTTGTATTCGGAATTGATGCCACCTATGCGATCGTATAATTGGTGGCGAAACAGGCGGAAGTGGAAGGTCATAAAGTCTACTAACAGCCTATCTGGAGAGTAGGGTATTTGGCTGCGGTGTCCTAATCCTTTTACTTGAGTTTTTTCATTAATCATTAGATAGTCCGTGTAGACTACTCCGATTTCTGGTTGTGCGTCTAATACGGCTGCGGTTTCTGCGATCGCCCTGGGTGCGAGCAAATCGTCGCTATCTACCCAGCCCGTGTATGTTCCTTTGCACATTGTATGAGCGGCTTTGAGGGCAATTCCTCGGCCTTGGTGGGGGAAGGCGATTACTTGAATTCGGGTGTCTTGCTGTGCGTATTTGCGGGCGATCGCGACGCTGGAGTCAGTGGAACCGTCGTCCCAAATTATGAGCTCAAAGTTGGGGTAAGTTTGGGCGAGAATGCTTTCTATGGCGGCGCTAAGGTATTGCGATCGGTTGTAGGTGGTGGTGATGATGGAGATTAAGGAGGTCATGAGGGAAGTCCAAGCAGTCGGAGAGCGATCGAACTTTCGATAAAATGCTTTGATGTTTTTATGCAGAAGTTTTAATCTAGGTTTTATCGTTAAATAAATGTTAGCACTTGTTGAGTTGGGGTGACAATTTTGTTAAATTCACTAATTAAGTAAAACTGTTAAACTCTACTCAAAGGAAGGGTCTGTGTACCATTTCTTCATATTTTCGTACCATTGACTCGCCTGCTCATATTCCTCAACTATCTCAGCCGGAGTATTGTCATCTAATTCCCAAGGACAAAAATCACTAGACTTATGCTCGCAACTAATTCGTATTCTCCCGACGGATCGGTATAATTAGTAGGACTATTCCCCACATACCGATAAAGATTAGTATCCCACCCCCAAACCCAACAGTATCCTCACTAATAAACCTCCCCACCTGCGGGTCATAATACCTCGAATTATAATAATAATTCCCCGTTTCCCCATCCAACTCCCGCCCCGTAAAACCAAACCGGAAACCCACACTCGAATTAGTTTGACTCCTCACCTTCCCAAAACTATCATAACCAATCCGATTCTGATTAAGTTAACCAGTAATCTGTTTCAAAGTCTTCATCTTCATCTTCTTCCTCTATTTCGCATTCTTCTCGTTCTTCATCTGGTAATTTAGAGAGGACAGGATATAACAAAAAAGTTGTACTCTTATAACGAGGGTCATCTTTATCAAAACCTCCTAGTATTCCTAATAATTCTGGAAATTCTTCCTGAGCCAGATCGCCCATACAGATATCGCGGACAAACTCAAAAAAATCTCTACCTAAATAGCAACTAAATGGGTCTTCACACCCGATCGCGTATATATCGTAACTTCGATCTTGTTCTCTGTAAGTTCTCAAGTCAAAAATTAATGATATTCTACCTGGGGCACCACCAAATAAATAAGCATTATTAAGTAACTCTTCAATTTCACTTGACTCCGGTGAATCATACTTAAATGTTTCTAGACAGGCTCCAAGAATACCCTGATTTGAATTTAAGTTTGCTCCTATGTTGTCGAGCTGGGGACCATCAACGAAAAAACCACCTAAACCAAATCCTCCTGCTCCCAATACTTGACAAAATTCTCGATATCCTTGAGGAAGGATCAAACCGGTTTGCGATTCAAAGTCGCTGAGCTGGGCTTCAGTTAAAGTTGGCAAACATCCCTTTGGCCAAACCAATCCTTGTTGGGATACAAAATCTTCCAGCTCGGCTTCATTTAAAGTTGATACCGGATGGGTATATTGTAAATAATTAGGCCCACAAAAACATTCTAGATCCAAATCTAGTTGCAAAAGAAGCGATCGCCATTTGGTCAGGTCATCCTTAGCCATATCTTCAGCCGTCCTGTAAAGTTCAATCAAAAATGCAATTTATTGGCCACTGGAACAGAAGTGATAGCATGCATCAACAACAAAAAGCGAGTATCAGTATCACAATATACCATACCAATCTTACATAATTCTTCTAAGAAAATGGGCTTCGGTTCGTCTAGGATTAGTTCGAGCTTTAATTTTATTAGAAAAGGTTTCTGTGGTTGATGTTCCATCTGAAAATCTAGCCGTGACTTCAACTTTAGTAGGTCGTAAAGGCCATCTACTCTCCTCTATACTTTTGTTTCCAGATACAAGACTAACTTGATAATCAAGACTGGGTTTAGGTCCGGGGGGGCATTTTTCATATTCAGACTGAAGAGTATCAAGCTTTTCGCGTATAGCTTTTCCAAAACTGTTAAATTCTCCACGATTTATAGAACGATTTTGGGAGAAAAAGTTGTACTTTTTATTGGGAGAACCACCAAGAATATTAGGAACAATATGTCCGCTATCTTCCCTCCCATATATACCTCCCCAAGGTGGTACGCTACCATGAATGGGCTTAATATTAGTATATTCTATCTTAGCCCTAGTAACATCATTGATTACTATAACATTGTTGAGAATTCGACCTGAGTCTAGAGCAATTCTCGGGTCAGCATCAACATCTCTAAACTGTCTGCCAAGAGCATCTAGTCTAGCCCTTCTATCGGCTGAGGAAGTTGGAGGCGATAAGTCAAGTGGACTCGTAACTTGATTTACATAAAATACAAGTTGGTGCGGAACAAGTACAGTACCATAAAGGGGTATTGAAATCCCTGCTTTAGGGTAAACTGATACCTGCTGAATATCACCTTTCATGCTAGGATTAGTCAACTGAATATCCCGTACTTGGTTGACTACTCTGCCGTAAAGCCCAAAAGGATCGACTAAGTTGGTAGGATTGTTATAAACGTATCTGTAAAGATTGGCATCTCCGCCACTCAACTTAATAGGGTCTTCACTGATAAATCGACCTGGTGTTGGGTCATAATATCTCTCCCGATTGTAATACAATCCCGTCTCAGAATCCAACTCCCGCCCCGTAAAACCAAAGCGGAAACCCACACTCGGATTAGTTTGAGCAGTAACCTTCCCAAAACTATCATAACCAATCCGATTCTGAATCACCCCATTAGAATCAACCAAATCCCGCACCGTTCCCAAATTATCGGTTAGCGGCCACAACACGTTACCATTAGCACTTTCATCCGCCAAAATCTGGTCAGTTTCCACTCCATATAAATAACGATGCGTTTGATTTCCACCACCATCAAACGTCAAAGCAATCTGCGGCCCATCATACACTAAACGCTCAACTTGAGGCACTCCACTGCCAGCACCATCCGCATCAACTTCCCTCACAATGCGGCGATTCAAACCATCATAACTATACTTAGCCGACTTAATTACAGAACCGCCACCATTCTTACCAACAACCTGAGTTAAACGATTGCGATAATCCCAACTGTACTCAGTCACCTCACCAGTCACAATATCAGTCCGCTTCGTGAGATTCCCCTCACCATCGTACTCGTAATTGTAAACACCATCAGACTGCAACTGATTATTACGAACAGTCTGATAACCAGAATTATTCCGAGTCCCATTATCATCATAACTGTAACTCTCATCACTCCCAGAACTGTAATCTGCCCCAGTCAACTGGTCTCGCTTATCGTAACTGTAACTAATGTTGCCTGAAGGTGAATTAAATCCAGTCACCCGATTGGCAAAATCGTAAGTCCAAGCATAATTAGCTAAGATTGTATTCCCCTTAGCGTGACTCAACTGAGTTAAACGACCACCACGGTCATAAACATACTCACTTGAGGCCACCAAACCAGTCCCATTCAAATCGCTGTAACGAGTCACATCCTTAACTTGACCCGCAGCATCGTAACCCATATCCACCCGCTTAGAACTGACCCCATTCCCGCTTTGAGTAATCCGAGTCACCCGATTCGCATCATCGTAAGTAAAAGACTTCGTTCCCCGCAACTGACCGTTAATTGTATCCGTCACAGAAATCGGACGATTCACTTGATTATAGTTGTACTTCAACAACACATTTGGCACGTTGGGAGTTCCCGCATTATCAACAGTTTCCAAATTGCCAGCCAAATCGTAAGTCAAAGCATAACTTGCATCGGGGTCGCTAATAGTTTTAAGTTGACCTGCTGCATCATAACTTGAAGTAATCGTCCGAATTGGAGTGTTAGCTGAATTCAGCCACTGTTCCTCTGTTGGACGGTTGAGTTTGTCGTAAACAAACTTGCGAGTGCGGTTGTTGCCATCTTTGGCAGTTATCAAATTACTTGCGGTATCGTAAGTGTAGCTGCGAGTGCGGTTTAGAGGTAGATTGGTTTCAGTTTTGAGGCGATTTAATTCATCGTAGGCGAAAGTTGTTTTGTTGTTGGAAGGGTCGGTGAGGGAACTGACATTGCCGACATTATCGTAAGCTGTAGTTGTGGTTTTGTTGAGAGAATCGGTGACTGTTGTTTGACGGTTTAAAGCATCGTAACCGTAGCGATTTGTGTTGCCCAAACCGTCTGTGACAGCACTAACATTACCGTTAGCATCGTATTCTGTAGACACTTTGTTGCCGAGGGAGTCGGTGACGGAAGTAGTTCGGTCTTTTGTGTCGTAAGTATATTCGGTTTTGTCTCCCACTTCGTTGGTGAATGTGAGGAGGTTGCTGTTAGCGTCGTAGGTGGATTTTGTGGTATGATTGAGAGGATCTTTGGTGTCGGTTTGGCGGTTGAGATTGTCGTAGGTGAATTCGATGGAGTGGTTGAGAGCGTCAGTAATTTTAGTTCGATTGCCGGCTTTGTCGTAAGTGTAGGTGGTATTGTTGAGTTTGGGGTCAGTGACAGTTTTTTGGCGGTTTAAAGCATCGTAGGTAAAGGAAGTCTTGCGAAGTAGCGGGTCAGTAACCGATTTGAGAGTGCCACCTTTATTGTACTCGGATGTTGTGACATTATTGAGTGGATCTGTGATTTGAGTTTGACGATTCAGAGCATCGTAAACGTATTGAGTCTTGTTAGTATTCCCATCAATTTCAGCAGTAACATTCCCAACTTTATCGTACTCAGTTTTGCTCGTACTAGCAATAGTAGTCTTTGCCCCTTGAGTAACATCCGTCCGCCTTCCCAACTCATCATACTTGTACTCAGTCCGATTATTATTAGCATCAACTTGAGCCACCAATTGATTCCCAGCATCATATTCAAACCGAGTAATTTTCTCAGCAGCATCAACCTCTCGAATCAACCGACCCCGCGCATCATAAACCTTATTATTCCGATTCCCCTTCGCATCAAAACTCGCCGTCTGATTATTATCAGAATCATACCGCATCTTCTCCTTACTACCATCAGGATTCACCGTCTCCACCAACCGATTCCGACTGTCATACCGATACTCAGTCCTCCTTCCCAACGGGTCAATCATCAATACCTGATTCCCATTCAAATCATACTCGTAACTCGTCACCGGAGAACTCAAAGGCCCACTACCATCCGGGTCAGTCGCCGTCACCTTAACGAGCTGATTCATGATATTATAATCAGACTCAGTACGGTTCCCATTCTCATCAATAACCGCCGTCTGATTTCCATCACCATCATACTCAAACTGCTGCGTTGCTTCGTCAACAGTCCCCTTAGCAAACGTCGTCTTCTTCAACAGATTCATCGCATCATATTCATACTCAGTGCGGATGCCATTTTCATCAATTACTGCCTTTTGATTCCCCGCAGCATCGTATTCAAACTGCTGCACCGCTTCATCAACAGTCCCCTTAGCAACAGTAATCTTAACCAACTGGTCTTGAGCATTATAATCGTAATCTGTCACCCGTCCGTTGGGGTCAGTTTCAATGTCAATTAGATTCTTGTTTGTGTAAGTATAGGTAGTAACAACATCATCGCTGCCGCCCACAGTACCTACTACCTTGGTGGCTTTTCTTCTGTTACCAGTTACTGGGTCAATTTCGTAGAGGGTTTGGCGGCCTAATTCATCAGTTTCGCTAGCTACTTGATTGAAAATTGGGTCATAAGTATAACTCCTCTTACCAGTACCACCTCCCTGTTCGTTTCTCACAGTATTATTGAGACTGACAGAAAAGCCGTTATAACCACTCAAAACCAGATCCAAATCGCCATCTAAGTCAAGGTCTTCTAATGCCACAGATGACGAGTAGCTGTAACCAGTATTATCAGTTGGACTTGATAGCATACCACTGCCATTATTTAACATGATACTCTCTGAACCGTAACCGCTGCCAGAAACAATCACATCTAAATCATCATCTAAATCCAAGTCCCCTATAGCTACGGATGTAGGATCAATATTAGACCTAAGTGGGTAATTAGTTGCCGCAGCGAAAGAACCATTGCTATTACCCAATAATACAGATGCAATAGAGCTGTTTCCGCTGCCTGAACTAGCCGTAACGATATCATTTCTGCCATCTTTATTGATATCTCCTACAGCTACGCTACTCGCCCCATAACCTACTGCATAATTAGTTTGAGTAGCAAAAGTGCCATTACTATTACCCAATAATACTGACACACTGCCATTTGAATTAGTCCCAGAGGGACTGGCACTAATAATGTCTAAGTTGCCATCCTTATCTAAATCCTTCAAACTTATAGATTCCGGCCCAGAATTTGCAGAATTTAGCGGTATATCGGTTCGGGAAAAAGAACCGCTACTGTTCCTCAAAAGCACTGATATATTGTTGTTATAAGTATTGGCCGTAACGAGATCGTTCTTGCCGTCCTTATTGAGATCTTCCACAGCTACGGATACGGCTCCATAACCTACTGTATAATTGGTTTGAGTACCGAAATTACCATTGCCATCGCCCAATAATACTGATACTCTACCGCTATCGGGATTCGTGTCCCCATAAGGATTGGCAGTAACGATATCGTTTTTGCCGTCCCCATTTACATCCCCTACAGCTACAGATGTTGGCTGGTCTGCCACAGGGTAATCTTTTGGGGGAGCAAAAGTACCGTCGCCATTTCCAGGTAGCACTGATACATTATTACTATAACGATTGGCAGTAATAATATCAGGAGTTCCATCATCATTGACATCTTGGATTGTTGCTACCGTAGGAGATGCCCCAACTGTATAGTAAGTCTTAGCAGCAAACAACTGATCGTCGTTGTTATTTGGGGGTGGTTGAGGCGTACCGGAAAGGGAATCGGAAATGCTTTTGACGTTGCCTTTAGCATCGTATTCATAGGAAGTAATATTTCCCCGCGCGTCTGTTTTTTGGGTGACTAATAAGTTCTGATTTCGCTCAAAGGTAGGTTTATTTCCCCCTCCATCTACCGCTGAAACAACTTGACCTGTTTGGTCGAGAATCTGAGTAACTACCCCACCGCTACCATCAGCATAACTCGCTTCCACTGCACCTAAAGGTTGAGCTACAGGCGCATTCAAAGGATTAATTGTATCCTGGGGTCGATAAAGTCCTTGCACCTGTACTGGTGCCACTTGCAACTGCGAACCATCCTTGCGAATTCCCCCTGTTGCCCTACCTGCAAAGTCGTATAATGTTTGTTCGGAAAATCCTCGTTTGTCTATCTCTTTTGTGATGTGACGTTCGGTGTCATAACTGAACGTCCTTGCTTGATTGTCGGGGTCAACAATCTTTTGCAGATTGCCTGCTGTATCGTATTCTAACTTCGTCAACCGTCCGGCCGGGTCTTCTATTTGACTTACTTTTCCGTTGGCATATGTCAACTTGGTAATCAACCCAGCTACGTCGATTATTTGGGACAACTCACCGGATGAATTATAAGTATATTTGGTTTCGTTGCCATTGGCTTCTTTGACTGAAACCAAGCGTTTGTCGGCATTAAAACTGTAAACAGTTTGGTCTTTTAAGGTGCGGCGAAACGTGCCGTCTGTCAGTTTCTCTAATTTGGAGAAATCCCCTGGAGGAGATACATAGCCTCCCCCTGCTGCTGTGGATTTATCGAAGACTAATTCGCCGCCGTCACCGTCAATTAACAAGACTGAAGAGTCGGAATTTTCTACTAATTCCTGCCATCCAGCTATTCCCCAACCGCTGCCGAAAGGACTGTTAATTGTGTTGACTGAAACTAACTTATCCTTCGTATCGGTTGATGAACCGGCAAAAATAGTACCAGTAAATCGGCGGATGCCGCTGTTAATTGTATAGTCGTACTGACCCGAAGGTAAGGCACTCATATCGACTTGCAGCGCTGCGTCGATATGACCTCCATTATTTGGCATTGACCAGAAGTGTTCGCCTCCGGTTAAACTGTATTGGTTGCCGGAATATCCGGGTATTTGATATTTAGATTTGCCTGCATCTACGGTTAATTTAGCGACTAATTTTTGTGCTGTATCGCTTGGTGCGTTATTGTAGCTGAAGTGGACTATCGGTCTGGGGTCTGCCCTTAATGAGTCGTAGGTTAGAGTTAAGCTGCGGGTTTCTCCCATTGATTGGTAGGAGACGAGGTTGTGGGTTTCGATAACAGCGCCGGAGTGCATTTCTACTTCCGAGGTTAAGCCGCCTTTTGCTTTGCATTCGTTGCACTTGTCTTTGGGATTGCGGGGGTCTTGACCCGGATTGTTAGGCGCAGGTGCGGGTGGGGCGAAAAAGTGCCAACTGCTGTTGCGGATGCCGCCGGAAATGGTTTCAATGGCACTTCCGTCAGCGGTGACTTTACCGGTACCCACATTGTCGAAAAACCCAGTTGTCGGGTTAATCGACCACAAATCCATCGTCGTACCCGGTGCGTATCCCGCGCGGTTGGGCAACGAGAGGGGGGCCGGAGTAGTAAACACCATATCCCCCGGCTGAATCGTAACTACCAAGTCGGTGTGTAAATTGGGCGGCAGGGCGGCGGGGGTTAATTCTGTGGGGACTTCGGTGATGCTGAGGTTTTCGGTGTAGGGGTTGCCTTCAGCGTCTTTGAGGGAACCGGCTTTGACAAATACGGAGGCTTTGGGGATGGCTGTGGTGGTGACGGTGGTGTCGGCGGCTGGGTTGATGTTTTTGCCGTTGGCGGTGTCGAGCGGCGGCAGGTAAATCGGACGGGAGATGACGTTGTTAACGTTGGAGTAGACTTCGTGTCCTAATAATAGGGGCAGTTTTTCGGCAATGTAGGGATAGTTGTCTTCGCCGCTAATGCCGTCGCCGTAAATTTGCAGGGTGTTTGGTGGCACTAATTCGGGAAGTCCCAGCTCTGCCAAGCCGGGAAATTCCAGTCGCAGAATTTCAAAGGAACCGTCGGCGGCGGTGATGGCCCGCAAGTCGCCGAGCCCCACCAAAACACCTGCTAGGGGTTCAGTGTTGGTGTTTTTAATCACTCCAGAGATACGGGTGTGGCCGACAGTAGAAGGGGTAACGTTGACTGTGATTGGTCGAGAAGTTTCTAAAACTGCTATACAAAACTTGGCTAAACTTATTCAAGCTTCACCATTCAACTAGAAGTGGTTTCTAGAGGGTCTGCTTCCTGCTTCTGCCAAGGGAGTCGGCTCCTACTTGTCCACAGGCGTAAATTCGGGTGTAGCCCACCCTATGCATCACGTTGTATAACTGTTGAAGCTTTTAGCCATTGTTCAACCTGTATTTTCAACCCATTTAACGAATCGTGGTCTCCCGTTCGACCTTTTTACAGGCTGGTCAGTTTTGAATCGACTGTGGTTTACAAACCAGATATTTTGCCTCATTGTTTCGGCATGAGCGTCAAATTAGCAGAAAATTACAACGCTGTCAATATCATCACCGTGAAGAACTATGAGCAACTTTAGACAAGTATTTGGCTATTTAGTCTAGCTCCGTCGCTGGCAACTAATGTAAAGTTGTAGGTTCCTATTTCTTCGGGAGTGGGAGAAATTTCTAGGGTACCGTTGCCGGAGAGTTTGCTTGTGGGTAAGGGAGTGGACGATTTGATAGCAAAGCTAATGGGGTTGCCGTCGGGGTCGGTTGCAGTGAGGGGAAGTTTGAATGTCTCTCCGATTTTAACGTCGATGGGAGCAATTGCAGCCAAGTTAGGAGCTTGATTGGCGGTACCGGCAATGGCGGTGGCGGTGAGGGAAAATTTCTGAAGGTTGGGGTTGTTAATGACTAATTCTACAGGGTCTGAAATCGCTCCGGCATCCAATCCCCCAGCCGGAATTGCACGGCGCAAATTGATGTAGGGTTTGCCGTTGCTGTCGGTACCGTCGGGATTTTGCAGCGTGACTCCGGCTGGCAAATTGGGGAAAACTACTGCGACGTTGCGACTGACGGGGCTGCCTGTATTTTGTACCTGTACTGATGCTTTGTAGTTGCCGGTGGCAGGGTCGAATAGTACCTGACTGAAGTTTACTTTTAAATTGGGGGCTGCTGTCAGGTTGCTGGTATTGAGACTGCCACCGCTGGCGGTTTTGTTCTGGGCTGGCTGGAAGACTGGGCTGGTGGTACCTTCTTCATCGATGGTGTTGGTGAGGTTCCTGACTTCTACGGTACTGCCGGTATCGGTGTCGCTGTCGATTAATCTGAACAGCAGATTACCGCTGCTGCTGTTTTTCAAACTGCTTAAATCGATTTCTACGGTGTCGCCGCTGTACCGCACTTGTCCGGGTACGAATTCGGCTTTACTGCCGGCTAGGGAAAACAGTGGTGTTCCGGGGCTTCCTCCGTCCAGTAGGGTTTGGTTGGGGTCGCTTGGGGAAACGAGGTAAATTTGGAACAAGTCTTCAATTGCTGAAGCTGTATCTGTTTTGTCGAAGTCGGCTTTGAGCTGGAACCGCAGAGTGCGGCTGCCTGTGGCTTGCCCTAGCTGTACGGGCACTACAGCTTGAACAAGTTTGCTGTTGCGTTCTGCCAGGAGTACGGTGTCTGTTGATGTTGCGGCCCAACCTGTTGTTTCTGGGGGGGCGACGGTGAAGTTGTTGGTGACTTGGAAGTTGATGTTCTGAGATGTTTGGTTGCCGGCGGTATCTGTTGCTTCTATGACGGCGGTATGGCTGCCGACGGCTAGGGGCGAGTTCGGAGGTGAGTTGTCGAACTTACCGCTGGTGTCTGCATTTAGCGTATTGAGGCTGCCGCCATCGACGGAGTATTGCAGGTTGAACAGATTTGTCCCGATGTCGGTTGCCGTGCCGATGAGTCTGGCTGTACTGCTGTGGTTGCCTCCTGGAATTGGGGTCAGCAGGGTGGTTTGGGGGGCGGCGGTATCAAGGGTGAAGTTGAGGCTGAAGGTGTTGGATGTGTTGCCGGCGGAGTCGGTGGCTATGAGGCGAAGGGTGTGGATGCCATCTCTGAGGGGGTTGCGGCGGATGGTTTCGAGTTGGGTGCGACCCAGAGTGAAGCTGCCGCTGCTGTTGAGGAGGGGGGTGATGTCGGCGAATTCGGCAATGGGAGTGTCGTCGAAACCGGCACGGAAGCTGGCTATGCTGCTGCTGTCGGTGACGGTGCCGCTGATGGTAGGATGGTCGGTGATGCGATCGCTGTTGGATGTTCCGGTATCGTTGGTTAGGGTGGCGGCGATCGCGGGCGGTATTGTATCGTTGAGAACTAGGCTGTTAGCGTAGTTGATAATTTGCTGTCCCAGAGGGGTGGTGCGCCATTCTTGAGCTGGGTTGATGACGGTGCCGATTGGGGGGGCGTTGCCGGTGGCGCCAATAAAGCTGACGATGATGTCGTTGTAGTCGCCGTCTGCTTGAGCAGCAGGCAAGTCTTCAATTGCTATGGTGTTGCCTGAACCTGTAACGTCGGCGATTTCTAGTTGGTAGTCGCTGTTGTTGGAATTAGTTGGGTGAATGGAGAATACAGGACGGTGTTCGGGGAATAGTTCCCACAGCCATTGGTTGGTGTAAGATCCTTGTACTGTGCCGTTGGGAATCAGCATGACTGCGAAGGTGTCATCGGGGGTCATGGTAAAGGTTTTGAGACCGCTGTAGGGCCCAGAACCCCAATCATCTTCTCCTGCCAATGAGCCACTGAACTTTGCGCCTTCGATCGAGTCGCTGATGACAACGTAACCTAACGTGGAATTGGTGAGAGCTCTGCGGGATGCCTCTAAAATGAAGGCTTCTGAACCGGGAATTAAGTTTTCCATCCCAGAAAGGCTGAAAATAGCCAGTTCTCCTTCGTATAATCCCCCGTCAAACAGGTAGTCTGCACTGACTTGTCCGCTGGCACCGACTTGAAAAACCCCAAGTGGTAAGCTACTGCTTTTTGCCTGCCTTTCGATGGTGGATGCGTCAGGAATTTGGCTAAAACTGATGCGGTTCGCTGGTGTTTCTAATTTTTTTCCACCGGTTAAGATGTCGCCTTCGCTACCGGTTAAGATATTGCTGCTTGCTAAGTTTGAGGGCAAGGCATTTGGGGCTGCACCCAAGAGTTGCGGTTGTGTTAAGAATTGTTCAAAACTTTTGCCATCGTCAACTTTTTGTGATGTGAAAAAATTGATAGTGGATGCTTGTGAAAATGGGACGAGAATGCTGTTGGAAGTGTCGGCAATACTGCCTAATTTTAGTGATTTTCCTGATATTAATGGACTGGTTACCGTTAATTATGAATTAATTTCAAATGGCTTTTGCACTGACAATAAAACGTCTTGAAAATTCTTCATATTTCCTCGCACCCTTTTAGCAGTTAACCAAAATCGAAAACAAAAATTTAACTGGGAAGTAAAAATTTACCACAGACAAAGCGCAGCTCAATTCAGCTCCGTTTGTGGCGAAACTGACACTAGCTATCGATGCGCTACATCCTGTAAATGTACTCTCTTTTTTTCTTTGTCGCAGATTGTATACTGCTCTGGGTTTTATTTATTCAAAACAATAAGTTAAGAATTGTGAACATAAATTGTGAGATGTAAGATTATTGCTTTTATAGTTAAAAATTGTATATCGGTTAAAAATTATGGTATAACTTGCGATCGAATTGCACAAAAAGTGAAATTTGATTGTACAAAGCGCGAACAGTGTCTTAGCAACCGCTTCACTAATGATTAATGGTTCTTACCCTTCACCCAAATTGGATCGTGGACGGTAAACAGCAATCGCAGCCCTAGACGCACAGACACTATCTGTAGGGCGCGCAGCGCGCACTTCTCCACAAATAGTGTAAAAATCGATCGGGCTGCGTAACTCCCAACTCAGATATCTTTCTACTGGGGGAACTTCAGACTAATAGACTGATTCAGGAAAGCCTGTAAAGGGCTGACTGGATGCCTACCCCAGCATCATTTTTGGAAATATTTGACACTCCTGAGCCTGAAGCGTAATCTTAGGTGAGCGATCGCAAATCCACGCGACGAATCGCCACCACCGCAGGTTTAGGCGGATCATTAGGTTTATTCCCAGGCCAATTAGAACCAAAGTGTCAGCTTTGAGTGCAATCCAGCTACCCGTACCGTCAGCATTAAACTTAGCAGCATAAAGCATTCCCTCTGTCAATAGTTGGGAATTAGCTTTGTCTTTGGGGTTTTTGACCGCATTTTTGCTGACGAACTTGTAGAGATGACCGCTGCGGCGATCGCACCCAGAGTAAAATGCTAAAGATTTGCCCGCTACAACTCGAATTCCCAGGGCTTCGTGGCGGTATCTTCCCAACCAAGTATGCTTAGTTCCATAATCCTTCGGATTAGCCGGGTCTAATTCCACCATCCAGCCGTATTTGTTCCCCGCCAACCCGAAGACATTACCCAAACCTCCCATTTCTTCGGCATCAATGTAGAAATTTTTCTGACCTGGGTCAAAAGATGTACCATCGGCAAATACAGGTTCCGGTACTAAATTTTGGATATTTTCTTCAGCACTAAAAACTGTTCCCCAGGGTGTCGTACCGCCCGCACAGTTAGCAAAAGTGCCGATAATTTTATCACCCAATTTGTCCTGATAGCCTTGACCTTTTTTGTTGAACACAGCTACAGCCGGGCCTGTTGCTTTCAAGTACCGTCCGTCTGTTAAACCAGAAATACCAGTAATTCGGCGATCGGCTTTAGAATTAGTCCGCTCCCATTGGCCCACTGGATTGCGGCGAATGGATATGACTCCTATACCTAAATCAATTAAAGCTTCTTTGCTCACCTCCTTAACCATCTTTTTAGTTGGCTCTTTATCACCCAAGGAAAAAGCATTAATACCATCTTTTCCCGCAGGTTTGAGTGCAGTTTCTATCTCAGCAAAAGGGAGGGATTTACCAATGACTTTTTGATAGGCTTGAATCCAAGGCTTGGCACTAATGTATTCAAAATTAACAGTCAAAAATCCTTCATCTTTGCTGGTTTCAACAAAGGAGAGATAGTCATTGTTATAGCCGAAGCGAGAATCGCCTACTTTGTCTCCCCAAGCAGCGATAATATCGTAAATAAAATCTTCGGGGAGTAGCAGGTCGTCTGGGACTTCGTAGGTGCTGTAAGCTTGGATTTGCTGTTGTGATGACGCGGTACTAATTGCGATTAATTGTCCGGTTTGTGCTACGGTGCTGCTACCTGACAAAGGCATTGGCCCTTTAAGGGGTTTAAAGTTTATGCCTCCTTTAGTATTAGCAGATATATTGGTCGCACTCACCGAATCTACGAAGGGGGTGAAAGCTTTTTGCTGGCAAGAATTGAGTGCGATACTACCAGCACTTGCACCTAAGAAAAGTAGGAATTCGCGACGCTTGATAGTCATAGGTAAAGCAGAGTTTAACGAGAGGTTATTGGCAGATTTGTTTAACAGTAGAAGGAAGCAAGTCTTTAGACTACCTTCAGCAACCGAGTCAGGAAACTAGGGAGCATTCCGATTTTGTACGATGCTCTAGCATGACCGCAGACAATTTATTAGCGATCGCCAGAGATTTACAGCGGTCATGCTTCGCCCCTACGAATATATTTGCCAAACACAGATGCACCCGGAAGCAAGTTATTAGACTACCTTCAGCAACCGAGTCAGGAAGCAGGAATAGTTTGTATATTTTTTAATCTTTTCTAACACAAGCTGACAAATAAGGACACAACAAAATTGTGTCCCTAAGTTAATTCAATGGCTAATATAGCACCCTTTCCTCTGATTAATTTTAGAATTCAGCCAAATCGATAGCCAAACCCCCGCACTGTAATGATATATTCTGGTTGACTGGGGTCTATTTCCAATTTTTCTCGCAGCCAGCGGATGTGAACGTCCACTGTTTTGCTGTCTCCAATAAAATCTTGCCCCCAAATTTTTTCTAGCAACTGATCGCGAGACCAAACTCGACGGGGATAACTCATAAACAGTTCTAACAAACGAAATTGTTTGGGAGAAAATTTTACTTCTACACCGCGAACCAGCACTCGACATTCTTCAGGATAAACAGTTATGTTCTTGTATTGCAATGTGACTGGTTGTGGCAACTGACCGAGGCGTTGCCTCCGCATCAGTGCTCGACAGCGAGCGATAAACTCTCGCATTCCAAAAGGTTTGGTTAAGTAGTCGTCAGAACCGGCTTCTAGATAAAAAGCGCAATTATTTGCACTTCCCCTGGCACCAATAATCAAAATAGGTACGGGATTTCCTTGATGTCGTAACATTCGACACAGATCTAAACCGTTAATTGAATCCATAATCAGCAAGTTAAAGCATGAATCACCGTGATATGACGATCCACTTTGGATGGAAGGGAGAGCGTTGCGCCCGTCGCTAGTAACCACCACCTCATAGCCCTGTTCTTGGAGGGCTAAAGCTAGCATTTCCCGCAATAGGTCTTCACCTTCGAGTAACAAGATCCGACCCGCTTGTCCAACGGTAGACCTGGAAGGACTTTCGCTTAATTCAGCAGAAGACATAAAAATCAGTGTTTGAGTTATGTTTGTTTGTGGCTGGTGGAAGGCGCCTTGTTAAGTGGCTCAGGCGCGCCTCACGCTGCGATCGCACTTATAAGATCGCCTGTTCAATCGCTTTACATCCTCTGCCAGTCCATCCAACAGATGCGCGCTCGACCTTTGCTACTTGCTCGTGCAAGGAATAAAGCCGTAGAGCAGTTGCCGAAGCCGCGCTGTCTGCCTGCGTCCAGGCTTTTGATGCCTGGTCTTTTTTAGGGGGTGGTGTTAATTTCATAAAACATTGCCCGCTGATAATTGACCAGGTAACACCCAATCTATAGGGAGATGGTTGTTATCTTACTCTTAAAAGGTTATTAAAAGGTAAAGCTTTGGTAATTAAGTAGTTAAATTATTAAGGTCAAGTAATATAAATATGAATTGGCGATCGCAATGTAGAGCTTAGTTTAATTATAAAATAATCAATTTGGCTAGATCCTATTTTCTGCAATGGCCGACTACGATCGAGTTTGTAAGTAAAAAATCTGTAAACTGCCTATAATGTTGCTGCACTTAAGTACCTGGCCGGAGGTAGAAACCTATCTAGAGAGTTCCCGCGGCATAATTATCCCGATCGGCTCTACGGAACAACACGGACCGACTGGATTAATCGGGACGGATGCCATAGCCGCGGAGGCGATCGCCCGTGGTGTGGGGGAAGCGGGCAATGCCTTAATTGGCCCGACCATTAATGTGGGCATGGCCTTGCACCACACCGGTTTTCCTGGCACCATCAGCCTGCGACCACAAACCATGATATTAGTAATCAGGGATTATATCACATCTTTGGCAAAAGCGGGATTTGAGAAATACTTCTTTATTAACGGTCACGGTGGGAATATTGCGACGATGAAAGCAGCATTTTCCGAGACTTACGCCCATTTATCAGATTTGAATCTGCCCAATTGCGATCGAGTTCAATGTCAAATCGGTAATTGGTTTATGTGCGGCTCCGTATACAAACTAGCCAAAGAATTGTATGGAAATCAAGAAGGTGGACACGCCACCCCTAGCGAAGTCGCCTTAACTCAGTACCTGTATCCAGAAGCAATCAAGCAAGCTCCACTTTCTGAGGAAGTTGGTTCCGGGCACAAAATCTACGGTGCTACTGACTTTCGTCGCCGATTTCCCGATGGCAGAATGGGTTCAAATCCGGCCTTAGCAACTCCCGAACATGGCCAGCAATTTTATGAGTTAGCAGTCAAAGAGTTAACTAATAATTACTTGGAATTTTTAAGCTCGGATTAAGAAATTAGGAGGCGGCAGTGCCGTGTCCCTACATGATTATTTTCGGGTAGGGAAACGGCATTGCCCAAGGAGTGTCAACTTAAGCTGTCAGCCCGCCCCGTGTCCGTTAGTCATCCCGCGAGTCCTAAGCGGGACTGAAGTCCCTGTCTAATAGCGAAAGTCCTCTCAAAGAGGACTGAAGAGAAGAATCTCAACTCCTGCCGTCCTCTTTTAGAGGACTTTAGCTTTGAGACAGGGGTTTTAACCCAGGGTTGTTTCATTCTCGGGTGCGATCGGCAAAAGTAAAAGCGATCGCGCTATCTGATCAGATTTTTAGCGACCGCTCAACAAAAATACATATGCTGACTCTAATCTTATTTTTGAAAAAAGTCAATGACCCACGCAAAAAATTAGGAAAAAGACATCCCTTATGGCTGATATTACTATTGGTTATTCTGGGTTCAATGTTCGGTTATTTGGGATATAGAGACCTCGGAAGCTTCGCTAAATCTAACCAAAAACTGATCGTTAAAAATTTTCATCTTACCACCGATCGAGTACCATCTTATTCTACTATTCGACGAGCAATGATGTTGGTTAAAACCTCGGATTTAATTGACGCATTTAATCAATGGGCTAGTCAGCTAACTAGCTCAGTTAACTTAACGGATTGGGTATCGATTGATGGCAAATGTCTCAGAAGTACCTGCCAAAATCCCCAGAATAGTTCTCATAATTTTGTCTCAATTGTCTCCTTATTTAGTCAGGACACTGGCTTGGTTCTCGGATTACAAAAAGTTGAAAACAAAAAAAGTTCAGAAATTAGACAGGCACAAGAACTGGTAAAGGGTTATCCTCATCAAGGTAACGTGTTTACATTGGATGCTTTGCATTGCCAAAAAGAGACAACTACTTTAATTACTCAATCTCAAAATGATTATGTTATCGCTGTTAAAGGTAATCAAAAAAACTTGTTTAAACAGGTTGTAGAAATTACAGAAAGTCAACCACCTAAAAGTCAATTCCAATCCGTAGATATTAGTCATGGTCGTCACTTAATCAGAAAAGTATCTGTGTTTGATATTTCTGACCAGAAACTTCAGGATTTTGATAAATTAAAATGGGGTAAAATTACCAGTTTAATTAAAGTGGAAAGAAGCGGCACACGAAAAAAAAAAGAGTATGAACACCTTGCCTATTATATCAGCAGCTTATCGCTAAGTGCCGAAATATTTGCGTCCAAGGTTCGAGGTCATTGGCTGATTGAAAATCAGTTACATTGGGTAAA
>RDXH01000203.1 GCA_004292745.1 Oscillatoriales cyanobacterium
AACTCTGCAAGTGCAAGTGTTTACAGTTCAGATGCGGGCATTCAGAGTCTCCTAGACTGGATTAAGATTGTCACTACTTCTGCTAAATCACCCGTAGGTAATCTCGAAAAAGATCGTAATGCTCAAATATGCCGATCGCCCAACCAATTCCAGAATCCCCGCAGGAAAACCAAAGAAGAGAAAAACGAAGGACATACTCAAATCAGGGAGAGATACAGTTGCGCTAGCTCCTTGACTGCTAACAAACACTTGCATCACAGAGTAATTCACACAAACCATTAAGCTGCTTTGTCTCACTAACAAAGTGCCCGTACCCAGGGCCAGGGTTTTTAAAGTACAGGAATTGAACCTGTTACCAATCGATTAATAGTCGATCGCTCTACCAAATGAGCTAACTTTGTGGGGCTGATACAGGACTCGAACCTGTGACTCTTCGGAAACCCGATCGCTCTACCAACTGAGCTAATCAAGCGATATAGTTAAAAGTACCTAGCGGTATGCGCTCAAACCACAGGCCGGCGAACCAGTCGGGCATACAGAACCCAAACCATAGCTTTGTAACTTTTTCGCTATCCCGGATTCAAGATAGCATATTCAGTGCTGCACGCAGGTCTGGCCAGAAACCGGGTTTTTTACGAAAATATTCGGTTTCTGATATCTGGCTGTTCAGGAGGTTCTTTTTGACCATAATCCACAGCTTGATTATATTCGTCCTCCATGCCATATCCCCACGGATCGTCATCACCACAATCGTCATTGTCTTGAAACTGCTTGATCAATTCTTTTAACTTGCCTTTCACTTTATCGTACTGCACTATATGTCCGTCCCAAGCGGGATCGCTAGTCACAGTAGTCCTACGACCCGATAAGGGAGGAATTCGCGGAACGGGAGGAGCGCTGATGCGACGACGCCGATTATAAAGATCCCGATCGTCTAAGCGCAAATCGTCGTAGCGTTTTTTCAATTCTTTACCAAGAGCTACAATTTTCTCTATCAGTTCTAAGGATGGCGAATTAAACAATTTACACATACTTGTGGGATGGGCGGGGGAGCCCGTCTTTAAAGGACGGGCTCCCCCGCCCATCCCACAATCACAATAAAAAATGTAAGTTATTTAATTTTCATTCCTAAGCATGGATCGGGAGCAGCAGCAACCAACCCCAAAGGATTACCACCGATCGCAATCACAGCCGGAATAGCACCTTTTGGTATGATATTCGGATTAAACTTCTCAACAGCCCGCGTTGTCAAAGCATAAGCAGGATTTTCAACAGTCTTAATAATTTCCCCCACATCAAAGACATAAGCATTTCCGCTACCACTAAGAGTAGGATAAGAGCCAATTAGATACTTCCCATCACCAGAAAGAGTCACATTATTAGTTAAAACCCCCGGCACCGGTTCAGTAGCCGCCACTAATTTCGGATTAGGCCCCAACGGATCTTGAATAATCCCAATATTCCCCCCCGCCAGCGGATCTTCACCCAAGATGATTTTTTTACTATTACGACCCGCCACAAACGCATATTTTCCATCAGCCGTCACCGTAACAGCCACCCCCTCATTCACCTCAAACACATTGTTATTATCAGTCAGCGTTAAATTCGTGTAGAGAGTTGTAGGAGCAAAATTCAGAGGGTCATCACTCACAGTCAACACCCCAAAACCGCTGCCGTCTGTGTTCGGGTTACCATTAGTAAAAACCATTTTCAGCGGGTCAGGAGTTGCAGCCAACCCCCAAGCCCCTGTAGTAGTCAAAACCTTTCCAATTTGCTCCCCCCACTTCCGGGGATTAGAATTCGGTTCGCTAGGTTTGTCTTCTGGGTCAATATTCACAGCGTAAACATAACCATCAGCCGCAGTAGCGAACAGCTTGCGCCCATCACTGCTAACCGCAATCTGGCGCAGTCCTGATGTCGCATTAACTGGGATAGTCTGAACAACTTGGTTATAACTGGGCGAGTCTGGATTAACATCCAGAACATAAATGCTGCCCCGTTTAGAGTCCGTGATGTAAGCATAATTATCCCAAGGGTCAATAGATATTGCTCCAGGAGATGCACCACTCGGCAAAATAATATCATCGACAGCCGCCGTAGAAGCATCAGCATCAACCGGACGCCGCGCCAACAAATCCACCATCGCCACCCGCCCCGTATATTCCAAAGGTACATAGGCGCGAGTCGCATTACTGGTCACAGCTAACAGGGGTCGCACTACCCCTACAAAACCCTTGTTTTCCTGAGAATGAAACAGCCCTGCGTTGTCCCCGGTATCCCCACCGATACATCCTTGGGAGGCTTCTGTTGCGGACTTGGTGGGGTCGAAACTGAACTGAGAGCGTCAATTACCTGAATTTTGTCACTATTCCGTTGTGCCACCAGTATCAAATCCGAAAATACAGGCTTTAACTGGAGGTCTTCAAAACTCGAACGCTTGACCACATCAGAATCAAGAGGCCCAGGGCCAAAACGCTCCTTCTGTTGCCGCGATAGCACAATTTCCGACTCGCCCAGAGGTACGCTAATCGGAGCTTTTACTGCCACCTTATAGCGATTGTCTCCCAGGGAACTGCTCAGTTCCGGCACAACAGTGCCAGAGTAATTCTTACCTCCCATCCAGAAGTCTACATTCAAATCCCCGAAACTAGCGCCCAGATTACCATTGAGACCATTGAGGAAATTGCTACCTGTTAAGAATATTACAGGTTCGCTGTTGGAGAACTCCAGAGCTGCCGACTCCAAGGACGGCGGTTCGAGGGGGACTGCTAGCCCACTGTCTGGCCCATTTAGAACTGCCGAAACTGTAGGCACTCCTTGTGTATTGAGTTGTACCTGAGCTGTTGTCACAACGATTTCCCCAACTTTGGGAATTCCGATTATTTCCAGCGGCTGGTTTGAAGATTGGGCTAAGTAAGCTAATAGTGATGTTGTTGCCTCGAATTGATTTTCTGTGGCTGCTACTGCACCAATTCCACTCGTTTTTGCTCCTAAATAACTATTCTCAAAGTTAAGGTTAGTCGAAAGGTTAATTAGTCCTGAATTAGCTTTTGTGCTGGCGTTAACAATTGAACTAACTGATGGCATTCCTGCGGGTAATAATCCAATTGTATAAGTACCACTTTCAGTAACTCCTGGAAAAGGTGGCGAAGTGGTGCGGATGTAGCCGTCTGCACCTACTACTCCGGATTCTTGTATCAGCCAAGTTTCGTTCCAGCTATCAGCCCCAGTCGGTAGCGACCCCTTCCGCATAAATAAAACTTCGGTGCCGATTGGTACGCCAACTGGGGCGGGAATTGCCAACTGGACGGGTATATTCAAGGGGGTGTTCCCCAATTCTAAATTGAATCCGCCAGCAAATTTCATGCTGTCGGGGAATGGCAGTGGTAGTGAAGTGCTGCTAAGTGGCGTTATGTTAACTGTTGTATCTTGAGTTAAGGCAGTAGGAGCTACCATTATTTTTGAGCCGTCGCTGCCTTGCACTACTCCGCCATCAACTCCTAAAGTAGCAGGGCCTATCAAAGGCTTTTCTACGCGCACTGGAACTACCTTTTCTGCTGCTCCGTCGATGACGGTGACGCTGGCAATTCCTTCACCTACAGCAGTAATTACGCCGTCTGAATTTACTTGCAATACATTGGGGTTGCTGACGAAGTAGCGAGTGCCAGTAGAGCCGAATTTGAGGTCTGGAGAGTCGGTAACTCCTTGAATTCCTACCAGTAACGAGCGCTTTACTCCTGTTGTTAATGTTACTGCTTTGGGGTAAACATCTAAGCCGTAAATTTCTGCTAGTAGGGCGTTCCATTCGTCATCGTTGGCAGGAATTGGTAGTTCCCCTATTCGTGCTGCTGTTACGGCTTGAATGTTATTGTGGGAGGCTGTAAAAATTGAGGTTCCGTTGGCTAATCCTGTGATTTTTCCGAAGGGGTCTATGGGTGCTACTCCGGGATTTAATGATGTGTATGTTAAGTAAGAATCTGGCAGCACTACGCCTTTTTGGTCGGCGAAGTCTCCGAGTACAACTAATTCTGTATTGTCTCCTGGATAAAGTTGAGGGTTGCGATTGGCGAAGTCTAAGGAAAGTAGCGGGGCTCCGCTGACGTTGACTGTTACTTTTGCTGGTATTCCGGTGTTATAGCCGTCGCTGGCTATGAAGTCAAAGCTGGCGATGCCTGAGAATCCGGGTGTGGGTTTGAAGGTTGCTGTTTTGGTAATGGGATCGAATTTTACTGTACCGTTAATTGGGTTGAGCGTGTTGTAGGAGATGGGGTCGTTTTCGGGGTCTGTTGCTTTACCGATTAAGGGTATGATTGTCTCCAATTCTGCATGGGTGTTGGTTGAGAATGGGGTGGTGATTGGGGGTTTGTTGGTGATGAAGCCGAAGTTGTTGTTGAGGAGAGTTTGGTCTACTGAGTTGATGATTCCATCGCGGTTGAGGTCTAGGTTAATTGTATAATTGGGGTCTGTTGCTGTGCTGCCTAGAGCGTTGTTTAGGAGTTGCCTGTCTGTTGTATCAATTCGGCCGTCGCTGTTGATGTCGCCTGCTATGTTTAGTTTTAGAGTGTATGCGCTACTCGATGCGCTGTTGATATTCAGCAGGTTTAAGCCTGATTTTTTGATGGCAAATAGGGAGTAGTTACTGTTTGTGTTGGTTGATGTGGAAATTGGTGTGAGTTTATCTATTTCGGGTAGTTCGGGGAGTTTTTGATTATCTTTTGATGCTACTGAAACTCCCACAAGTACGGTGTCTGAATCTGTGGAATTGAGTTCGGAATTGGTGATGTTAAAGGTGTATTGGTTAGCTTTCCCTGTTTCGTTATTACCTGATGCTGTTTTGGCTGTAAATGTGTCAGCGCCACCTAAATCGGTAGGTACTATTCGTTCCAGGATGAATGTCTTTCGCGGGCGACGAGTTTTTGGGGGAGAATTCTCAACTATATGACTTACACATTGGGGCCGAGAAACCGGGTTTTTTACGAAAATAGTTTGTTGTCGCCCACAGATTTGGTGAAAAACCCGGTTTCTGACCACCCGTGCGTAATTCCTGTAATCAAACATTACCACTCGCTTCCACATTTTCATACCCTCTGATTTGATAGTGCGGCTGCTAGAAAAATTAGTTGATTTGGGAGTATTGCCAACAGCTTTAACGCCATCTTATGAGAATCTTACCTTAGATTCACCCCCGCAAGTCAGAGAGCAATTGAATGAGAGCGGGTTTTGGTGGTAGCAGCAGGCGTGTTGGTGCAGGTTGCTATCTGGGCTTTTTCGGTTTGGGTTTGGGTTTTGTCTAAGCCTAATTCTGGATGGCATTTTGCTAGCTATTTGCTGATGGTAGCAACGCTTGTCACTGTAGTTTTTAATCTCAACCCTTTGAATAAGTTTGATGGCTATTATTTGCTAGTTGCTTTGACTGGGATTAACAATTTGCGATCGAGGTCGTTTCAATTTTACGCTCATTTGCTGCGGCGTGAACAGATTTGGGAAGAATCTTCAGACTGCTGGATTTTGGCTGCTTATGCTCCTTTTAGCATAGCTTATACGGTCTGGGTTTTAGGTTATTTGTTCTCTGTTGTTGTTGATTTGGCGTTGCAAAATATGCCGATGTTTATCGATTTTTCTAAGTTTAATCTGCTGTCTGGAAGTTAAAAAAACAGTCCTGGACGCACGGGGCCAAAAACCCGGTTTCTGCGTCAATATCTCTCGCCTCCATCGACGATTTTTCGTAGAAACCGGGTTTTTGCGTCCAGGACTAAGAATCAGCGGGAAAGTTAAGTGATTATTTAGGAGTGTGTCGTAATGAATGGATATCAAAAGTTAGGAATGGCGGTTGTTTCTGGAGTTCTTAGTTTGACTTTTAATGACTTGGTAATTCCTGTACAAGCTGCTGTTATTACGCAAACTTATACGGTTTCTTTGAAGCAGCAGCCAGTTAATAGTACGCTGAATGGGGTGTTTCCTAAGTTTAATTCGCTGTTGGGGACGCTGTTAAGGGCTTATGTTACAGTTCAGTCAACGGTTAACAGCGATATCAGTATTGTTCCTGCTAGCAATTTTACTGGTACTTCGGTCACGAATGCTCAAATTGCTGTCAATTTACCTAGTTTAAAAGCTGACCCCAATTTGGTTTTGAGTTTGTTTGCAAATCCGCCTGAAATGAGTCTTGAATCGGGAGCTGCGGGGGCTAGAGGTGGGAGTGCGAAGGGTGCTGTTTCAAGGAGTTATAGTTCGCCACAGTATCTAAATATGTTTAGTGGGTGTGCGGGGGATTTAATTGCTGCTAGCATTGTGGCTACGGGTAATGTTAGAGTTTTAGGCACGCCTACAACGGTCACTTATGCGGGTACAGTTGCGGCTGACTCAACTTTTACTCTTACCTATGAGTACGAGTCTAACACTGTGCCGGAACCTACTACGATCGCAGGTGTTGGTTTAGCTTTTGGCTTGGGCTGCTGGTGGAAGAGGAAGGTGGGGAAAAGGGCTGTTAAATAATCAGATTTATCAGATATGTGAGCTTTGATCGGAGAGGGGCGATCGCGGATTTAGTCTCAAACCCATACAAAAAAAGTAGAGACGCGATGTCGCATCTCTACACATTTATTTCAAAGCAAAGTGCGCCTCAGCGCACCCTACAATTTAGTAGTTCTGTGGAACAGGAGAACCTGACGCTCCAGAAAGACTCGGTGACAAGCTATTACCATTACTTGGTGCACCAGTCTTAGCCCGCTTCTTAATCAAGATCGGCTTCACACCATTTTCGGCGATCGGGGGATCTTCTTGTTGAGCGTAATCCGCACCCATCCAAGCAGGACGGCTTTGATCGAAAGCCATTTGCAAAGCAGCAGCCGCGATCGCGTGGGAGTCATACTCCTCTGACAACTGAGACACCAGAGGTAAGAAAGATGCCATCCGTTCCCCAGCCAAGGCTTCGCGAACCTTAGACTGCATCTTTTCCAACTGCCGCGCTTCTATTTGCGCCCGCGTCGGAATATTTCGCACCGTCAAATTTTGGCGAACGTGACGTTCGATCAAGCGCAGTTTCCGACGGTCTACTGGTTGGATCAGCGTAATTGCGGTTCCTTCCCGACCGGCCCGGCCCGTGCGGCCGATCCGGTGAACGTAGCTTTCCACGCTGTCGGGTAAATCGTAGTTAATTACGTGAGTCAAGTGATCCACATCCAAACCGCGGGCTGCAATATCAGTCGCCACTACCCAGCGCACCTGACATTGGCGGAACCGCGACAGCAAACGTTCCCGCTGTGCTTGGTTCAAATTACCGTGATATTCATCAACGCTGTGGCCTGCTGCTTGCAGTTGGCTGGTGAGTTCCGCCGCCGACTGCCGAGTCCGCACAAAAATCAGCGCCGATTCCGGGTCTTCCATTTCTAGAATAGGCTGCAAAGCTCTTGCCTTCGACCAGCCGCGGGGAATCATGTAGACGCCTTGACCAATGCGCTTCGGCGTTGCTTTTGGTTGTTCTACGGTGACGTTAACTGGATTGCACAAATGGCGTGCCACCAATTTGCGGATGGAAGGTTCCATTGTCGCCGAGAAAAATGCCGTTTGACGTTCTTTTGGTGCTGCATCCAAGATTTTTTCCACATCTTGAATAAAGCCCATGCTCAGCATTTCGTCAGCTTCATCCAAAACCAACCATTTCACTCTGTCGAGTTTCAGGCTTCCCCGGCTCAACATATCCAAGATACGTCCGGGTGTACCTACAACAACGTGAACGCCACGCTTCAAGCGCTGCATTTGGCGATCGATCGACTGACCACCGTACACCGTCAAAACTTGTAGAGAGCGACCTACTTTCACCGGACCATCACTACTAATACCGCTCAAATCGCGGATGGCTTCAGTTACTTGCATCGCCAATTCGCGAGTTGGTGTCAGCACCAGTGCTTGCACCGCAGTTACATCTAAATCAATCCGCTCCAAGATGGGCAACGAGAATGCTGCCGTTTTGCCCGTTCCAGTTTGGGCTTGACCCACAACGTCGCGACCTGCTAGCAAGTGCGGAATTGCTTGTACTTGGATGGGAGTAGGTTCTGTAAAGCCTAGTGTTTCCAGATGGAGAACGAGTTCTTCCGAAAGACCCAAGCCTTCAAACAATAAATTCATTAATGCTCCTAATAACGAGTCTTAGCCTTCTAAGTCGCCCAACTCGGATGCGGATTTCTGCTCTAGGGCAGGAACTCGTAAGAGTTCTGTATGGTGCTGCGCCTGCGTGCACCTTCTTAAATAGCAATCGAGTATAGGGCAGCTCCGTCGATGGTGACTAATTTTACCCATTCGACAGCCGTCTTTGATTTTGTGACTTGACATACTCACCGACCCGAAGGCACGGTGATTCTTAAGCCTCGCGACTTAAGTTTCTGCTTCTTCGCAACTGCCTCCACCCTCAAAGAGTTTTGGTCTTATGTTCGCTCCACAGACTAACCCCGCAAGCCCTGCGGTTTTTACGTGTCGAATACCAAACGGAATTCTTCGTAGTTGTGATTCTAGGGTTAGACTTCCATTGCCCTATCCTCTTTTCCCGGTCTACCGATTTTGCTTCGCCGCCAGCACAAGGCTGAACTTCGCTCGTATAGGCTGTTTGATCCATCGTCTCGGGTGGGTCGTTGACCAATTACATTCTAACATAAAGCCGTCTTGAAAGACGGGGTTTTTACCCAATTTCCTGATGACTAGCCCCACTTCACTAACTAAATTAATAGTAGTAACTAGGTTTATTGGTTCAGGCGCTATCCCGCAATCTTTCGCATACGGGATTTAAGTAAGGGATGTAGCGACCATCACCGCCTATCAGCTCTACACTTCTTCGGATACCGTTGTGGTGTGGGGCGGACGGCGAAGCAATCTAGGATCATCCCGCTTATGTCTGGCTTGTTACTACTATACTATAGCTCTTTACATTCAGAAACAAAACATTAAATTTGTTAAAACTTTCTGATTGTTCTGTAGAGACTAACTACTGACTTGACCGTAAAGGTCGTAGACATCTGCACGAGTAATTTTTACAGATACTATTGAACCCAGTCGGGCTTCTCCAGTCACATAGACGAGTCCGTCTACTTCGGGGGAGAACCGGGCGGATCTACCAATCAACTCACCTGTCTCTGGTTGTTCTTGTTCTATCAGGACATCAACTACCTGACCGACAGATGCTTGATTCTTTTTCAATGATATAGGTTGTTGTGCCGCCATTACCGAATTTCGCCGCATTTCCATTATTTCTGCTGGTAATTGCTGAGGCAAACTGTAGGCTGGCGTTCCTTCTTCTGGGGAGAATACGAAAACTCCTACGTGATCGAATTCGTGGCGCTTGACAAATTCCAGCAAGTGTGCTGCGTGTTCGTCTGTTTCGCCGGGGAAGCCGACAATAAAAGTTGTCCGCATTACCGCACCGGGAATTGATGCTTTCAGCCGATCGACTATAGCATCATTTATCCCAGCTTGACTAGGCCGATTCATCGCCCGCAGAATTTCGGGATGGGAATGTTGCAGAGGTAAATCCAAGTATGGCAAAACGTTTGGCGTTTCTCGAATTGCTTCGACAACTTGGGGAGTCAAACCGGTAGGATAGGCGTAGTGCATCCGAATCCAAGGTATATCTACTTCACCCAAAGCCCGAAGCAGTTCGGCCAGTTTGGGTTCCCCATAAATATCTTTGCCGTAGTTGGTGGTAATTTGAGAAATTAGGATAATTTCTTTTACCCCTTCGGAGGCTAATTGCTTAGCTTCGGCGACAATAGATTCGATCGTCCGCGATCGCTGATTTCCGCGCAAGTGCGGGATGATGCAAAAAGCACAGCGGTAGTCGCAGCCTTCGGCTATTCGCAAATAGGCGACACCTTCGGATGTCGTGCGATAGCGGGGAGTGGTTTCATCAGCGATGTAAGTTGGTTCCTTCGAGACGAGGGAAACTCGATCGCCTTTTTCCACCTGTTGCATTACATCGACTATTTTATGATAATCGCCAGTGCCGACTATTGCGACGGCTTCGGGCAATTCGTCGAGCAATTCCTGTTGAAAATGCTGTGCCATGCAGCCGGTGATGACTACTTTTTTATTAGCTTCTGCCAATTCTACCAGGGTGCGGACTGATTCTTCTCGCGCAGCTTGGATAAAACTGCAAGTATTGACGACGACGTAATCCGCTAATTCTTCATTAGAATCGACTTCATAGCCTGCTTGAGCCAGCAAGCCAATCATGTGTTCGGTATCAATGCGATTTTTTTCGCAGCCGAGGTGGAGAACGTTTTATGATATCACACAATTTTACAACTTGCAAGGTTGCGTGGATGCGATCGGGGAATTACCCATCGAAACCAGAGAAACCGGGTTTTTATGAGAATACTTGGTTACGATCGCACAAACCCGAAAAAACCCGGTTTCTGACCACCCGTGCGTAGATGATTCGGCGGTTGAAACCGCTACTATACAAACAAAGTCCGCCGACGCGGACTAAGAAATAAAGGCTTTTTGGTTTATTGCTGTCAAATTTAAGTTTTTTTAGTTGATGAAATAGTAGCCAACCCATCGTAATATCATCCAATCCTCGATCGCCCTTTGCATAATTTTTACTCGCTAGTTTGGCAAGCCAGCAAGAAAAATCTTTTCTGCCGTTAATTTCAATTCTGGAAAAGCCAGCGACTCAACTATGTCATCTCCCTGAAACTGGCTGATTTGATATTCCCCGTCAACCAACTGGTAAACCGAGATAGTAGGTTGTTTCGGATTGCCAATGAAGCGTCTGCCGCCCAAAGCAGCATTCGGCTACTTTAATCAGGTAATCATCTTGCCAGTTCGTGCTGACGACTTCTACAGCTAGTCGCACTGAAGATCCCATCGTGATGATAGATTCTTTTTTCCAGCGCGGTTCGTTTGCAAGTGCGGTTCTGTCTAGGACTATTACGTCTGGTTCGTAGCCTGATTCGTCACGGACGGGTTTAAGTAGACAGTCACCTGGAATTGAGTAGGGTAATTCACGACGGTCAATTTCAACTGCTAGTTTCAAGTTTATAAAACCCGTAACATCCGAATGGTCGCCGGTTCCTAAAGGCATTTCAACAATTACTCCATTGTGTAGTTCGTACTTATGGACAGAGTTCTCTGGATACCAAGCAACGAACTCATCAAACGTGATTGTTTTGGATATGGTTTGGATCATGTTGTGGTTTCCTCTGTCTGGTGATTAGTATGCGGAAAGCTAGAATATTACACAATGTACAAAGTACATTGACAAATTGGACTGTAGCTGATATGGGTACGATCGCCTCGTCCTGACAAAACACCACTTGGTACAAAACGCCGATTTGTCACAAAACTGGTGTCCTTTTGTACCCATTTGATATCCTTTTGATACCGATCGCCCCCCAGTCCTTCTAGCTCGGATCGGTTGGAGGCAGACCGGCTCGAAAAATCTGTTCTGCCGTTAATTTCAACTCTGGGAAAGCCAGCGACTCAACTGTGTCATCGCCCTTAAACTGTTTTACCTGATACTCGCCGTCAACCAACTGGCAAACCGATAGTGTGGGTTGTTTGGGAGTACCGATGAACTTGCGGCCGCCCAAACC
>RDXH01000204.1 GCA_004292745.1 Oscillatoriales cyanobacterium
ATTTAAGAAGGCACAAGGTAGAGAAACTCCCGAACTTTCTCCCCCCCTTACCAAGGGGGGGCCGGGGGGGGTTATTCCCGGAGTGGCGGCCACCGTTGATTGCAATTCTCGCTATGTTTATCTCGATCCTTATGAAGGTGCAAAAGCCGTCGTAGCCGAAGCTGCCAGAAACTTAAGTTGTGTGGGTGCGGAACCGATCGCAGTTACAGACAATCTGAATTTTGGCAGTCCCGAAAAACCTATTGGATATTGGCAGTTAGCATCCGCTTGTCGCGGGATTGCAGATGCTTGTCGGGAGTTGAAAACACCTGTGACTGGTGGGAACGTTTCTCTTTACAATGAAACTATCGATTCTGATGGCAATCCTCAACCCATTTATCCAACTCCGGTAATTGGAATGGTGGGATTGATTCCAGATTTGACCAAGATTTGCGGTCAAGGTTGGCAGCATAAGGGCGATTTAATTTATGTGTTGGGGATTGGGAAATCCGACGATGCTATTACTATGAATTCCACTGAAAATTCGTCATCTGAAAATTCAGAAATTGCCACTTTTCCTACTTTGGGAGGTTCGGAATATTTGGCGGCAATTCACGGGATTATTGCCGGGAAACCGCCAAAAATCAATTTTGAGTTAGAAAGGAAAGTGCAAGCAGTTTGTCGCGATGGAATTCGGCAAGGTTGGGTATGTTCTGCTCATGATGCTGCGGAGGGTGGAATTGCGATCGCCCTCGCAGAATCCTGTATCTCTGGTAAACTGGGTGCAGAGGTTCATCTAGGTGGCAATTCGGCAAATGTTAGCCGTTGGGATGAGGTTTTGTTTGGTGAAATCGGCAATTGTATTGTTGTTTCTGTCGCGCCTAAAAATCAAGGAATTTGGGAAGCTTATCTGCAAGAATATTTGCCGAAAATGTGGCAGAAAATCGGTGTGGTTGCGGGTGCTAACTCGCCTTTGCGGGTGGTGAGTGCTGATAATCTGGGGTTGATTGAGGTGGGGATGGGTGATATGGGCGATCGATTCTATAATGCGATCGAGCGTCGGATTGGCTCTGTTTGATTATCGCTTATAAATGCGGTGGTTAGAAACCGCGTCTACACAGACGAAACCCACTCCAAGCGGGTTGAATTTCTTCAGTCTCGCGTTGCGTGGACTTTGTTTGTAGAGTAGCGGTTTCAACCGCCGACTGACTTGGCGGTTACTATACCTGAGAATGAAACCGCCGTGTCCCCATGCCCCGTCAGGACCAACAGATGAATTTTTTGTCAAAAAGGGCGATCGCGCAATGGTAAGCTACCAAAGGCATTAAAATACGTGACATCCTCCTACACCCACTGAGTACAGTATGGTGCAGGCTTCTCAGCGACTCCAGCTATTGCTTCGGACATTAACTGAGCTTTAAAGACGGGATGACCCACCGCCCTATTTTTAATCACGATAGCTGCATTATGGTCGCGGTCAAGACTGCATCCACAATTCGGACAGTCGTGCCATCTTTCATGCAGCTTTTTTGGTACTTTTTCACCACAACTAGAACAATCTTGTGAAGTATTGTAGGCACATACGGTCATCACCAACAAACCAGCATTTACGGCTTTGTTTGTCAGTATCGACAGAAACCTTGACCACCCAGCATCCAACACAGATTTAGCTAGCTTTGTACGAGCAAGTCCCTTAACATTCAAGTCTTCAACTGCAACAACATCATATTTCTTCAAAAGATCGTTGGCAGTTTTGAAATGAAAGTCTTTACGTTTGTCCGCTACTTTCTTGTGACACTTCCCCAGTTGCTTAACTGCTTTTTGCCTGCGGTTACTGCCTTTTTTGCGACGTGAGACTCGCTTCTGAATGGTTCGCAGGCGTTTTTGAGCTTTGCGGTAATGTTGAGGAATTGCCACAGTCTCGTTTTCTGAGGTTGTCAAAAAATCTTTCAGCCCTACATCAATTCCAACAATCTTTTGAGGATTGAAATCTGGTTTGATCTCAGGGACTGTTGAATCTTCTAAGCTGAGAGTCACATAGTAACCATCAGCTTTTTTGGTGATAGAGACAGTTTTGATTTTTAAGCCAGCAGGTATTGAACGGTGTAAAATAACTTTAACTTTTCCGAGCATCGGCAAGTTGATTAAGTTATTTTGTAGACAGCCGTCTTTAACTTGAGGATAAGTAAACGTGCGGTAACGACTACGCGGTTTAAATCTCGGTCTACCGCTACGTTTTCCGCTGCTATCACCTTTTAAAAAACGATCGAAAGTTACTTTAACTCGCTTAACTACATCTTGGAGGACTTGAGAGTAAATCCCGGCATACCAAGGATGAGTTTTTTTGAGGTGAGGTAACGTCTTTTTCTGACTGTAGTAATCTGGATTATCTCGCAGTTCAGGCAAGTAGCAAACTAGCGGACACGCATTGATGGAGGAGCGGTTTTGTTCGTACCAGTTGAATCGATCTGCCAACAAATAGTTGTACTGTGCACACAACATTGACAACCATCTGTCAATCTCAGTGGCTTGCAACTTTGTTGGACGTAATCGATACTGGTAAGAAGTTCTCATTGCTGCGTGGCCAATATTAAATTGCAGTCGCTACTTATCAATTAGTGTTACTGTACTTGAATACGTTACTTGCTGTCAAGTTTATGAGTGAATATTTTATTCATAGAATCAGAGAGGTTTCTATCCTCAAATGTTAATTTTTATTACCAAAATTCGACTGACGACATAATTATGAAATGATCAAAAAAGTGTATTGAAGGAGAAAATAGACCTCTCGAATAAAGAGTTTGTTTATCTCGTCATCCACCCGCCCACCGCTCAAAACATAGTTTTGAATTGGTTGACGGGTGGAATCCTCGCCTCACCGCGCCTTTCATCCCACACTAATCGAAGCGATCTAGTGTGGGGATTCCCGTCTGTTTAGCTAAATCCGAGAAAAATTAAGATGTCAGCATTAAATGAAGTTCCCTTGCTGTTGCGGGCAGCCCGTGGCGAAACCCTAGAACGCCCTCCCGTCTGGATGATGCGCCAAGCCGGCCGCTACATGAAAGCCTATCGAGATTTGCGAGAAAAGTACCCATCCTTTCGCGAACGTTCCGAAATTCCCGAAGTTGCGATCGAAGTTTCTCTCCAGCCGTGGCGCGCATTTCAACCCGACGGCGTAATTCTGTTCTCCGACATTGTGACACCTATGCCCGGTTTGGGCATCGATATGGATATCGCCGAAGGTAAAGGCCCGATTATCCACTCACCAATCCGCACTCAGCAGCAAATCGACGCACTGCAACCGCTGAATCCCGAAGAAAGCTTGCCTTTCATCAAAACTATCCTCAAATCCCTGCGCCAGGAAGTCGGCAACAAATCCACCGTGCTCGGCTTTGTCGGCGCGCCCTGGACTCTGGCCGCCTACGCCGTTGAGGGCAAAGGTTCTAAGGATTATGCGATTATCAAAAACATGGCATTTTCCGATCCAACTTTACTACATCAGTTGCTGTCAAAGTTTGCAGATGCGATCGCCGTTTACGTCCGCTATCAAATCGACTGTGGCGCCCAAGTAGTCCAAATGTTCGACTCCTGGGCTGGCCAACTTTCCCCCCAAGACTACGATACTTTTGCTCTACCTTACCAAAAACAAGTATTCCAACAAGTCAAAAAAACCCATCCCGACACGCCACTCATTCTGTTAGTCACTGGAAGTGCAGGCATCCTCGAACGTATGGCAACCTCCGGTGCCGATATTGTTAGCGTCGATTGGACTGTGGATATGGCCGATGCGCGCCGACGTTTGGGCCCCAACATGAACGTTCAGGGAAATTTAGATCCCGGTGTCTTGTTTGGCTCTCAACCGTTTATTCGCGATCGCATTCTTGATACCATTCGTAAAGCTGGCCCACGCGGACACATCCTCAATTTGGGACACGGCGTATTGCCAGGAACACCGGAAGACAACGTGCGCTTCTTCTTTGAAACCGCCAAACAAGCCGACAAATTGCTTGCAGTTACCGCTTGAACTTGACAGTCCGACAGTCCGACAGTCCGACAGTCCGACAGGGGTTTAAACCCCTGTCTCATAGCGAAAGTCCTCGCTATGAGGACTAAAGATTCATATTTCAGTCGGTTTTGACTCACATTTTGTACTATTGTGAATAAAGCTTTTAGATGCGGGCTAAAAACAACGCCCCACAAGAAAATTCAATCTTTGTATAACAGGCATCTTGCCTGTTATTAAAAATGCTTCTCTTCAGTCGGTTTCAACCGACTTTTGCTATTAGCCAGGGGTTTCAACCCCTGGCGGATTGCAGGAGAATGAAACAGCCCAATTCTCCCCCCATCCCCACTCTTCCCCTATTGCAAATGACAAAAAAAATTTTCATAACGGGTGCAAGTGGCTGTATTGGTCACTACATGACCGAAACTTTGATTCAAGACACAAACCACGAACTTTACTTATTAGTTCGGAACCCCGACAAGTTAAAATTTGACTGTAACGCCCGCCCCGGCATCAACATATTGCAAGGCGATATGCGAGATATCGAGCAATATGCCGAACTTCTCCAAACAATAGATGTGGCGATTTTGGCGGCGACTGCTTGGGGGGGAACTCAAGAAGTTTTTGATGTGAATGTCAACAAAACCCTCCGCCTAATTCAGTTACTTTCGCCACAAACTTGTCAACAAGTAATTTACTTTTCAACTGCCAGCATTCTCGGCAATGATAATAATTTGCTCAAGGAAGCAGGGGAATTAGGTACGGATTATGTTCGCTCGAAATATGAGTGTATGACTCAATTGTCTGAGTTACAAAATGTCCCTCCGATTACAGCACTTTACCCTACATTAGTCTTGGGTGGAGATGCCCATAAACCTGTTTCTCACCTTTCGTCAGGTATTCCACAAGTAGCAAAATGGATTGGTTTGATTCGTTGGTTGAAGGCAGATGGCAGTTTTCACTTCATCCACGGGGCTGATATTGCCACAGTAGTTAATTATTTAGTCGAACATCCGGCAGCTTCTGATGAACCCCGACATTTTGTGCTAGGAAATGCTCCGATTACAGCTAATCAAGCAGTAGAACAAGCTTGTGATTATTTGAATAAAAAGATATTTTTTAGGATTACTCTGTCACTAGGGCTGGCGAATTTCTTTATTTGGCTGTTCCGAATTCAATTAGCTGCTTGGGATAGATTTTGTATTAGCTATCGCCATTTTACCTATCAAAATTTTGTCAATCCCGAAACTATTGGATTGCCGAGTTACTGCGGTACGATTGCCGATATGTTAAGGACTAGCGGGATTCCGGGGAAAGATATTAAAAGTTGACAGTTGACAGTGGACAGTTGATAATTGATAGTTGATAGCGAAAATCTGAGCTGGGTATTTGGTTTCGATGTAAGATAAGATGTCAGCATTTACAGGCGTTAACAGGAAATTAAAGCTAAAAATCTGGCTGATTTGTCTGTTATTTAGAGATACTTAGGGACCGATCGCCCTGAAATTATCTGCGATCGAGGTGCAAAATCTCGATTTTACAACTAACATGATATCTTCAGGGTCGATCGCACTCTCAATTCGCCAGGGCGATCGCAAGTCTGATACTAATGTGAGGTTTAACATACGATGCGAGTTTTACTGGTTTATCCCCTGTTTCCCAAAACATTTTGGTCCTACGAGAAAATTCTAGAATTAGTCGATCGCAAAGTGCTACTACCACCGCTGGGTTTGGTAACAGTAGCAGCTATCCTACCACAAGAATGGGAATTTAAGTTAGTCGATCGCAACATCAGACAAATCACAGAAGCAGAATGGGAGTGGGCCGAACTCGTCATTCTCTCAGCCATGATTGTCCAAAAAGAAGACTTGCTAGACATCATTCGCGAAGCCAAACGGCGCGGTAAATCCGTTGCTTGCGGTGGTCCCTACCCCACCTCCGTACCCGAAGAACCTCAAGCAGCCGGCATAGATTATCTGATTCTAGACGAAGGCGAAATTACCCTACCAATGTTCGTAGCAGCGGTAAACAGAGGCGAAACAAGTGGCATTTATCGATCGGACGGCATCAAACCCGATGTTACCACAACCCCAGTGCCCCGCTTCGACTTACTGGAATTAGACGCCTACGACTCCATGTCAATTCAATTTTCCAGAGGCTGTCCATTCCAGTGCGAATTCTGCGACATCATCGTCCTCTACGGGCGCAAACCCCGCACCAAAAACCCCCAACAACTAATCGCAGAATTAGACAGCCTTTACAACCTAGGCTGGCGGCGCGGCGTGTTCATGGTAGACGACAACTTTATCGGCAACAAACGCAACGTCAAACTATTGCTAACGGACTTAAAAATCTGGCAAGAAGAACACAAATTCCCCTTTACATTCAACACAGAAGCCTCCATCGATTTAGCCCAAGACCAAGAATTGATGGAGATGATGGTAGCTTGCAATTTCAATGCAGTGTTTCTAGGGATTGAAACTCCCGATGAAGAAAGCCTGCAAATGACCAAAAAATTCCAAAATACCCGAAATTCCCTGATAGAATCCGTAGAGTTGATTGCAAAAACAGGCTTGCGAGTAATGGCAGGATTCATCATCGGATTTGACGGCGAAAAACCCGGTGCCGGTCAGCGGATTGTAGACTTTGCCGAAGCAGCCGCCATTCCCAGTACAACCTTTGGAATGCTGCAAGCTTTGCCCCACACTGCATTGTCCCATAGACTCGCCAAAGAAGGGCGACTGCGCGACAAATCTGGTAATCTCAACCAGACTACTTTAATGAACTTTATCCCCACGCGGCCCTTAGAAGATATTGCGAGGGAGTATGTCCAAGCATTTTCTGATGTATACGATCCCCAGAAATATTTAGACCGAACTTATCGGCATTTCTTAATGTTAGGCGCACCCACAGCCAAGATACCCGCTCGAATTCCGAGTTTGATCGATTTGCGGGCGCTGCTAACAGTGGTTTGGCGACAAGGAGTCAAGCGTAACACTCGCTGGAAATTCTGGCATCATTTGTTCAGCATTCTCAAGCGCAATCCTGCGGTTTGGGATCATTACTTGACTGTGTGTGCTCACAACGAGCATTTTCTGGAATACCGTCAGATTGTGCGAGATGAAATAGAAGCTCAATTAGCTGAGTTTTTGGCTAATGAATCTCAGACAGTATATCAACAACCTGTAGCTGCGGAAAAAGAAGTGCAAGTCGTTTAGGTGCAAGTTGTTTAAGTGTGGAAGATGCAAGATTCTCCCACATATAGCAACCGCCAAGGCCATTAACGTGCTTTGTTTCTTGCTCCCTGAGCGGAGTCGAAGGGAGCAAGAAACAAAGCGCCTTGGCGACCGCTATATAGCAATCCTTAATGAGTCGCAAAGTTTTTTACCCCACCCCAACCCGGACCTTAGTAAGGGGAGGGAGTAAGAAATTCACAAATGATTTAGGATTGCTATATCTCTCTGCGTTCTCTGCGTCCTCTGTCGTTAAAGCATAATGCCTAAGTCCTGTTACCGTTTCACCAACTTCTTAGAAACTTTCCGCAAGCGAATTGATTTCGGTGTTACTTCCACCAATTCATCCTGGCCGATGTACTCCAAAGCGCGTTCCAAACTCATATCGACTGGTGCTTGCAATTGAGCCAATTCTTCACCGCCAGATGCGCGGTGGTTTGTCAACTGCTTCGACTTGCAAATATTCAGCTCCATGTCGTCATCTCGGTTGTTTTCTCCGATAATCATCCCTCTGTAAACCTTGGTTCCGGGGGTAATGAAAAATACGCCACGGTCTTCAGCATTTTTCAGTGAATAAGTAGTTGCAGTTCCTTCTTCAAAGGAAATCAATACGCCGTTGCGACGGGCGACAATTTCTCCACCGAGGGGGCGATAGTCGAGAAAGCTGTGGTTCATAATTCCAGCGCCGCGAGTCAAGCGCATAAACTCGCCTCGGAATCCAATCAAACCGCGGGCGGGGACTGAAAATTCGATTTGGGTGCGGCCGGTGCTGCTGACGTGCATATCTTGCATTTCTGCTTTCCGCTGACCGAGGCGTTCGATGCAGCCGCCGACGGCTTCTTCGGGTACGTCTAAGACTAAACATTCAAAAGGTTCGCAGGGACGACCGCCGACTTCGCGGAAGATTACTTGCGGTTGAGATACTTGGAATTCGTATCCTTCGCGACGCATATTTTCGATCAGGATTCCGAGGTGGAGTTCGCCACGGCCGGATACGAGAAATTTGTCGGGAGATTCGGTTTCTTCGACGCGCAAGGCGACGTTGGTTTGGAGTTCTCGCATTAGAACGGTGAATCGTTCACCGAGAAAGTCATCTGCAAAGTTGGTTCGTCTACTTTGATTAAAGGTAGCGCTTGCGGGTCGTTGGGACAGGTAATTGTCTCGCCAATATACGCATCAGCAAAACCGGCAACGGCGACCAGATTACCAGCAGAAGATTCTGCGATATCAATCCGCTTCAGGCCTTCAAAGCCCATCAATTTACTGATTTTTGATTTGACAATTGCACCACTTTCTGTGATCAAAACTGCTTGTTGACCGATTCTAATTGTGCCGTTGTGGATGCGGCCGATGACGATGCGACCGACGTATTCGGAGTAATCTAAGGTGGTTACTTGCAGTTGTAGTGGCTTGTTGGGGTCGCCGACGGGAGGTGGTACGTGGTCGAGGATTTCTTCAAAGAGGGGCTTCATATCTACCCCTTCGTCTTCGAGGCTTGTTTTGGCGTAACCGCTTAAACCGGAACCGAAGAGAT
>RDXH01000205.1 GCA_004292745.1 Oscillatoriales cyanobacterium
CTAACTAAGAAAGACACGGGGACTGAAGTCCCCCGTGTCGCTTTCCTCTCAGGGCTAAAGCCACTGAGTTTCCCGCATCCCGTATGAATTTTTATGAATGAAACAGCCCTGCCCCAAGGGGGGCACTTCAAAGGGCGGTTTAGGGTAAATTTTCCCAAGCTTGAGCCACAATATCGCTCAGCCATAACCTTTGAGGCAAATCGAGGAGATTGTCGTCCGCCAGCACCTCAGCCTTTAACTCATCGAGAGACTGAGAGCGCGATCGAGCTATTTTTACCACACCGGCGATCGCCGTTGCGACTAATTCTTCATTCAGCGGCTGCTGTCGCAAAGCAATCATTTCTTGAGGATTCGTAGGAATGGGATAATTCATGAGATTGCATACCCAAGAGAGTAGTTGATTCGATGCCCAAGCCTAACCCAGAGCGATCGAAAACTTAAAAATCTGAAAACATTGTAAACTTATTTCAAACTAAATAAGTATTCGGGATTGTAGCGTACTTGGCTCCCTTGTCAACTCCCCCAGCTTTATAAATTTATACAAATCTGAAAATGCAAGAAATTCTTTATTTAGAAGTCCCGACACCGGATACGGCGGCCGTATGCACTTGGTTGCAACAGGAATTCGATCCCGGCATCGGACAAAAAGTGATTACTCCTGACGGCTTTCGCCTGATTTGGAACCCGACAGCGGCCGCGGCCAAGGGCTCCATCCCCCAAATTGCCAATCCAAAATCCACCGTCACCACCACCAATAAAGTTAGCCAAAATCATCAATCCACAGAACTTTCCACCTTTGTCTGGTCAGTTCAACGCACCACTTATTTAAAAGTCTTTCGTTTGGAAGATGCACCCCCTGGGGAAAAAAAATTCCTCGAATCGCTGAATTTGGGCTTAAGAAAAAAGTTTCCTGAGCTATACCCGGAACCCCCGGTCATAGACCTCTCCAAACAGTCAATTTTTGAAGCTCTTGCCCCCTATTACCCCCTCACCGTCAAATACTTCAAAAAAATGCCCAAAGGCGAATACGACCTCCTGCGCGTCTACTGGTGGGAGCAGCGCTGGCGGGAAGGCACTCGCAATCCTCAACAGCCAAAACAAGTAGTGTTTTTGAAGGAAGAAGGCTCTTCGACTTCGCTGAGGGTAAAAGGAGGGGAGAAGGTAGAAGAGACAATTCCAGTGCAGGATTCTGAGTCTGCGGTTTATGACTTAATTTATATCGGCGGGGCCTTGGGAGTGATTCACGCCGCCGTCATGGCTAGATTGGGCTACCGGGTGCTGTTGGTGGAACGAATGCCTTTTGGGCGGATGAATCGCGAGTGGAATATTTCGCGGGACGAAATTCAAAGTTTAATTGACTTGGGTTTATTTACGGCTGCGGAAGTGGAAACCTTGATTTCGAGAGAATACAAGGATGGCTATAACAAATTTTTTGATGCTAACAATCCGACCTTTGCTCAAGCACCAGTTTTGCATACTCCCAAGGTACTAAATGTAGCTTTGGATGGGGAAAAATTACTGTATTTAGCAGGACTTAAATTGACCGAAGCTGGCGGGAAAATCTGGGACGAAACTGAGTTTATCAGAGTCGATGTTGAAGTAGAAAAAGTAGTAGTTCAGGGCTGCCACTTGCCCACAAAGTCCGATCGCACGGCCGGAGGACGGCTACTGGTGGATGCCATGGGTTCGGCTTCTCCCATAGCTTGGCAATTGAACGAAGGGCGGGCTTTTGACAGTGTTTGTCCCACGGTGGGAGCAGCCATAGAGGGAGGATTTGACCAGGCAGTTTGGGATTCCGAATACGGGGATGTGCTCTACACTCACGGGGATATTTCCCGCGGCCGCCAGCTCATTTGGGAGTTGTTCCCCGGCGCTGGAGGAGAATTGACAGTTTATCTGTTTCACTACCACCAAGTCCATCCACAAAATCCAGGTTCTTTGCTGGAATTGTACGAGGATTTTTTTGCAATTTTGCCTGAGTATCGTCGCTGCGATCTCGATAAATTGGTGTGGAAAAAACCGACTTTTGGTTATATTCCTGGCCATTTTAGTACCAACAGTAGCGATCGCGCGGTGGCCTTCGATCGACTAATCTCGATCGGCGATGCAGCTTCCCTGCAATCTCCCCTGGTTTTCACTGGTTTCGGCTCTCTAGTGCGCAATCTTTTCCGCTTAACAGACCTGTTAGATACAGCTTTAAAACACAATTTATTGAGTACGAAGCACTTAAACCAAATTCGTGCTTATCAGAGCAATGTGTCAGTGACTTGGCTGTTTTCTAAAGGGATGATGGTTCCCACGGGTCGCAGTTTGCCACCCCAAAGAATTAATTCCATTCTCAATACCTTTTTCGGTATTTTAACCGAAGAAGAACTCACTGTCGCCGAAACTTTTATTAAAGACCGGACGGATTGGTTAACTTTCAATCGGTTGGCGCTGAAAGCTGCTCGAAAAAACCCTTCTCTGCTGCTGTGGATTTTGGATTTTGTGAGTTTCGGGGATATTTGGCGTTGGCTGGGGAGCTACTTCAGCTTCACTTTGCTGGCTGTGGCGAGTTGGCTGTTTGGATGGCTCCCCCAATTCGCCCGCAGGATACAGCCTTGGCTGGAACCACGGTATCCCGCTGTTTGGTTGTGGTTGTTGGCTACTAGCTATGCTCTCACCTACGGTATGGGAAGAGGGAGGAAGCCAGAAGTCAGAAGCCAGAGGCCAGAGGCCAGAAGCCAGAGGCCAGAAGCCAGAAGCCAGTGAAAGTCCTAGCTTCTCTAAGCAGTCCGGACTCTAGGGATTATCTGTTTTTGCCTAAACTATCGAAAACTGGGCAATTCAATGTCAGCGAGCGATCGACGCTTTTTAGCAGGGCTGCGCGGACTTGTAATCGAAGTCAGCCAGTGGGGTTCTTCCACAGCCATAGGTTGGGCTGCGCTCGATCGCACTTGTTGAATGCCAAAGGTTTCGACTGAACTCAAAATTTTAGCAGCCCGGACCAATTCTGGGCTGCTATATTTGCCCTTAGCACTTTCTGTTTCCGGTGGGGCTTCGACAATGCTTGGGCTAGACTCTGTTGCTGCATCTGGTTGCGAGAAGTTTTCATTCTCGTGTAACTCAATACCGGATGCGGAGGCTAAGGTGTTGAATTCCTGACTTACCGTAGATTCCGGGCCGATGCACCCTTGAGAAGTCCCTACCTCTGGTTGGGCTTCCCATGGATCGGACCAAGGTTGAACAGGGGAAGTATTAAATATTGGTGACACCGGGACGTTTTGGCTTTTGACGGCGGCGAGTAAGGATTCCAATTGGGCGCTAGCTGTATCCTCTGTATTTTCCACCGGCTCGGTAGGGGCGATCGACTTGGGGTGCGGCATCTCCAAACTTTTTTCTAAAGCTGCTTTAAATTGCAGGGTGTGGCGCTGCTGACGGTGCAAGCGCGATCGCAATTCCTTGCAAACATTTTCTGTAGTTACTAGCTGGTGAAGTTGTTCGTTGTAGCGCATCACTGTTGCGGCCGATTCTCGCTCCACTGTGGCTAGCCTGGTTTGGCTAGTTGCTAATTGGTTAGTTAAGTTTTCGACTAAAATTTCTTGACTTTGCAAAGTTTGATTAGAAACTTCCAGTTTACCAAACAGCCTCGTCAATTGTGCTTGAGTGTTTTGGAGTTCGGCATTCTGCTTTTCGAGCAAGGCTTCGCGCTGCTGCAACTTTGTTTGGGACTCTTGGAGGGCTGTTTCTAGCTGGGAGATTCGCCCTAAGAGATCGCGGTTACATTCGTGCAGGGCTTGCATCAAGGTGACAGGGGTCGATCCTTTACCCTTAGCCTGTTCGGTATTGGCCAGCAGATTTTTGAGATGATCGGAAATCGGAGGTATATCAGTCAAGGGAACTTCTGTCTGAGATGGCAAATTTTTGGCTTCAGATGTTGTGGGAATTGCATCTACACTGATGGCGTTGGGAAAATCGACTGTTTCCCAGTCTGCTTCTGGCGTGTCTACAACTACAGCCCCAGGATCTTTTGGAGTGGGGTCGATCGGCTCTAAACCCCACACAGCTAAAGAATTTAGCTCTAAGGGTTCGGCATCGGATTGGACAGCAGAATGCGGTTGTTGCTGATTGGCTCGAAGATCAGCTTCTGACATGGCTTTATCCCAATATTCACAGAGTCTCACATCTAGTTTATCCTTAATAGATTCTCTGGGACTAATAGCTGGCATCCGAAATCCGAAATCAGCAATCAAAATTCAGCAGCCGACTCTGAGTAGTTAATAGTCCACAAACAGATTTTTGCCATTTCCCTCTCGATCTTTGGCCCTGTTGCGATCGCCGATCGCCCTAATCTTGAACAACTGCAAAATGTTTATCAAGGATGGCTGGAATTTCCGCAGGTTTGATGCGACTGTAGCGAGTTTTGTCTGGCATCACAACTATATTCGGTCCGGCTTTACACTGTTTGAGACATCCGGTTTTTTGCACAATAACTTCTCCGGCTAAACCGCTGCAATTTAAAGCATTTTCCAGAGCTTTACATACTGCACCACTGCCCCGCTTCTGGCAGTCAGATTTTTGACATACTAATATTTTGGCTGAGATTTTTGCCGGAGTTGGCGCGGTTGGAGAGGATGTGGGAGATTCGATCGCGCGATCGGGTATCACAATCCCAACAGGTGTATGCTTGGTGTCAACCTCTGGCTGCGAGGGATGATGCTTGCTGTCTGAGAGTTTGAGGCTATAAGCTTTGAGCTTAATTTTGCCATTTTTCAAATTTTGCTGTTTCTGTCCAGCCACTTCAACTCTCAATCCGGGCTTTAAAACCACAGATAGAGAAGCCCGCAATTCCTTGCAAAGTTTCACCAGAAATTCTACTCCGCGATCGCTACCAATTCGCAAATATTTTAATTTGTCACCATCTTCAATAATCAGATTCAGTATTTCTCCCTCTAAGCTAAAATCTGAAACTTGCTTGTAAGACGTATACATGATTATTCCTCAATGGTTAACTCTATTCCTAAATTTAGACAACACTAATTTTTTGCATTAAGCATCGTCCCTGAGTGACATCAGACAGAAGTTAAAAGCTAGATTTAGCAAAAAATTAAGAATTGTCCAAAGCCCTTCCTGAAAAACTTCGCTGTCAGCATAGCCGCTTTCTTTCTGCCTTCTGGAGATTTCCGGCTCTTTCAGGAAGCATTTAGGGCAGTTTTCGGACTACGGAATCTGATTGATTCAGTAGCGGATCGGTCCTGTCACCCAGAAGTCGGGACTCTGAGCTGCGTCTTTTTAGAGCATAACGCAAATGCTAATAATTCTCAATAGAATTGGTAAAAAATTTTTCCTAATTTGCAAAATCTGCCAATACCGCTAGACCCCCTTGAAACACTCGCCTATATTAAGTAGAAGAAAGAAGGAAGAAGAACCCCCCCCCAGCCCCCCCAAGGGGGGAATGAAGAAGGAAGAATAGCAAGCCAGTAAGTTTTTGAGCGATTTGGATCTTGCATTTAATTAGGTGGACTTACTTAACGTAACGATCGACTCCTCTTCCTTCGCGCCCTACCCTACGGGAACAGCTTCGCCGAACGCGCCTTCGCGGTTCGTTAATCTTCGCTCTCAAAAAAAGCGAACAGCCTGGTGACTGCCCGCTTTTTTATACAAAGTGAGTTAGATTAGTTAAGGCGCCAAAGCATTGCCGCGCAACAAACTACCAATCGTTTTGGCAGTAATCTTCATTTGGATGAAAGGATTTGCCGGCACTACAGTCTTATACAAGTAGCTATCGAATGTGAGTTTCTGCACATCGCGATCGGCACACATTTCCACAAAAGCTTCGCGAGTAGCATCAGAACGGTAGAACACCCGTTGCAAAATGTCAAGCACCTTGTAAGTAATCCCGTAAGCCTTATCCCACCGCTTCAAATAAAGCTTGATTTCCTGTTCAGTTGGAATGCGTGCACCCTGCTGAGAAATCTCCACAATAGTTTCAGCGCACATCCGGCCAGACTTCGCAGCAAAATAAATTCCTTCGCCCGAAGACTTGGTAACATAACCGGCGGCATCGCCGACGAGAGCAACTCGGCCGACAACCCGACGGGGACGCGGATGTTCGGGGATGGGGTGAGCTTCCACTTTAATAATCTCACCGCCCATGAGTCTTTTGGCTGCGCGGGCGCGGATACCTGCTTGCAGCTTTTTGATACTGGCTTGATTGACTTTCATCGTGCCGGTACCGACGGCTACGTGGTCGTATTTGGGGAACACCCAAGCGTAGAAGTCGGTAGAGACGTCATCGCCGACGTACATTTCGGCTAAGTCGTGGTAGTAAGCCATTTTATCTTCCGGGAGGCGGATGCGTTCTTGGAAGGCGATCGCATAATTGTAATCACCAGCATCGATCGCCTTGGCTACGCGGGAGTTAGCACCGTCAGCCCCAATCACCAAATCCACTTTCAGAGTTTTCTGAATTCCCATGGCACTGCCGTCGGAGTGGTCGGCATAGTGGAGAGTGTAAGGGTCTGTATTGTTGCCGGGAATCTCTAATTTATGAACAGTGCCGTTAATTAGTTTGGCACCCAAGGAAGCGGCGCGATCGCGCAAGAAACCATCGAGCACTTCCCGGCGGCACATACCGATGTATTCGTGGGCGTTTTCAATATTGATGTCCACCTCAACATTGGAGGGGGAAATCATCTTCATTTTTCTGACTTGACGGTCTATGATATGTGGCGGCAAGTCAAATTCGCTGACCATGCACAGGGGAATAGCCCCACCACAGGGTTTAGCGTTGTCTAATTTGCGCTCGAATAGGTATGTTTCGATGCCTGCTTTTACGAGTGTTTCGGCGGCGGAAGAACCCGCAGGGCCTGAACCTACTACTGCAACCCTTAGTGTCAAAGCTTTTCTCCCCAGTTTTTTTCTATAAGTCTTTACTCATGTGTGATGGTATCACGGAGTTTCGATGCGGTGGGGTGAGAAGGGGAGATTTAAACGAAATGCAACAGAGCTTAACAGTTCGATACAAAAATAGGCATCGCGCGAGGGATGGGGCGCCGGGAATTGTTGAGCTGTTGGTTGTAGTTTTTAGCAGGAAGGAAATACCTAACGTATGAGAAACCAATGCAAACGCCTATCTTTGATGCAGCCCTCCGACAATTAGCTGTAGCTTCTATTAGTGGATACCAGAAACATATCTCGCCGATAAAAGGGTTTTCTTGCGCTCACCGAGTGCTCTACGGGGGGGAGTCTTGCTCGCAGTATATCAAGGGCGCGATTGCCAAATTGGGCTTGTTTGGGGCGATCAAAGCATCGCGCCACCGGTTTGCGGCTTGCAAGGGCGCGAATCAAATCTTGAAAGCCCGGTTTAGCAGTGAATCTGGCAGTGACGACTCCAATTTCGAGGGTAACGATGAACCAAAATCCGATCGACCCAAATCTCAGGGGGGAACTCCTCGCAGAAGCTCTCAGGGTGAAAATTACTGTATTGAAGGGCTAGATTGTAGCGGCGCGGATTGTTCTGGGCTAGATTGTGGCGGCGCGGATTGTTCTGGGCTAGATTGTGGCGGCGCGGATTGTTCTGGGCTCGATTGTGGCGGCGCGGATTGTTCTGGGCTCGATTGTGGCAGCGCGGGTTGTTCTGGGCTCGATTGTGGCAGCGCGGGTTGTTCTGGGCTCGATTGTGGCAGCGCGGGTTGTGGCAGTTGTTTCTAGTTTTACTCCCCAACCGCTCTCAAAAGAGGTAACTTTTTTTAACTAAATGTAGGGGAAGTTTAAGAGGTGGCGATCGCGATTGTCGATCGAACTTCGTGCAATTACGTTACATTTAAGTTAAGTAAAGCTCCTATATAAAATTTCAAATTGCTATGCTAGGTAATTTTCAACAAAGCAACCTGCGGATTGAGCTTGAAGCTTCGGAAAAGGCGATTCGGGACTCCTTGTTGCGTCCTAGTCAATTGCAGCAATGGTTGTGGCCACAACAGTTGTCTAGCGGCTTACCAGAAGAATTTGCTCAAGGTTTGACCTTTACGAGTTGGCTGGGCCCGGTGGCTGTTCAGCATCATGTTGATATTGCTGAGCCGAATTGTCTGCGGCTGATATTGAGTCAGGGAATTGACGGATTTCACGAGTGGTATTGGGGCGATGGTTGGGTGCAGTCTCGGTTGGAGGGAGTGTCGTTGTTGCCGCTGAATTTGGGACAAACGGCTAGTTTGTTGCGGCTGCGGGAGTTTCAACGCCAGAACATTTTTCAGCAGCATCTCCTGCTATCTCCGAACCAATTAACCAGCAAGTTGCCGAAATTGCACATCTTATCACTGTCAGAATTTTATCTGATTCTGTGTCCGGTTCCGGCGTAATTATTCAGCATCAAAACCAAACTTATACTGTTTTGACTAACAATCATGTCGTAGCTGATAATCAGGACAAAACTTATCAAGTATTGACAGCAGACGGACGGACGCATATTGCTAAATGGCTGCGTTCAACTCAGTTTGGTAAAGTAGATTTAGCTTTAGTGCAGTTTACCACTTCTCAATCCTATCGAGTTGCGGAAATCGGAAACTCAAATAAGCTATCGGTGGGAGATGCGGTTTATGCTGCGGGTTTTCCGAATTGGCATTGGATTAACTCCGAGTCTATAGAGAAGACTCGGAATTGGGGGCTAAAAGCTTTTAAGTTAACGAGTGGGAAAGTGGGAATGTTGCCGGCTCAATCCCTTGAGAGTGGATACCAACTTGGTTACACTAATGATATTGCCGAGGGCATGAGTGGCGGGCCTGTATTGGATATTTCTGGTAAGTTGGTGGGGATTAATGGCAAATCGAAATATCCTTTGGGGGGAATTGATGTGTTTAAGTTGGCGGATGGGAGTTTGCCTTCTCAGGCGGTTTTTCAGAAGATGGAGGCTTTGAGTTGGGCGATTCCGATTGGGACTTTTCAGCAGTTGGTGAGTTATCTGAAGGCATGATTATTCTCAGTTATTAGCTACGGTTCGGATAGTTTTTTCACGTTGTCAACAGCCCGTTGATACCAAATACCTGTATCCCCTTGTTGCTTATACAAATCAGCGGCTTTTTGGTGATCTGCGATCGCCTCTTGTTTTCTCCCTAGGTCATATTTGACTGTACCCCGATTGTAGTAGGCACGAGCATTGTTAGAATCAAGCTGAATACCCCGATCGTAATCGGCGATCGTCTCTTGTTTTCTCCCTAGGGCATATTTGGCTGTACCCCGATTGTAGTAGGCATAAGCATTGTTAGAATCAAGCTGAATAGCCCGATCGTAATCTGCGATCGCCTCTTCTTTTTTCCCTAGGTCAGATTTGGCTGCACCCCGATTGTTGTAGGCATTAGCATTGTTAGAATCAAGCCCAATAGCCCGATCGTAATCTGCGATCGCCTGCTCTTTGTTCCCTAATTGATTATATGTCGAAGCCCGACTATAGTAAGCATCAGCATAATTTTGCTTCAACTCGATCGCCTTAGAAAAATTAGCGACAGCACCCTTAAAATCCTGTTGATTTTGACGAGCAAGCCCTTGATTATAATAGTCCTTAGCATCTTTAGGCTGACTGCCTTTAGCTGTTAAACTATCAGGATTTAAAAAAATCTTAATCGGAATTCCCAATTTCCGTCCCGCATCCATCCCATCTTGCTTATCTCCACGGCCATGAATGCCAATCAGTTCCCCTTTTTGATTCAGCACAGGCCCGCCGCTCATCCCACGACTTGTATTGTTATTATAAATCAAGCCATATCCTTCAGCCTCCGACGGCTGCGGCACTAAACCAAAAATTTTGCCATCAGGTATCATCATCGTGCGTTGTTTGATTGCTTCGCTAACTCCGGGAGCCCCAGCAACATAAACGCTAGTACCCTCAACAGCTTTGTCTGAGTCTCCCATCTTCGCCAACTTGTAAGTTTTATCACTAACAAAAGTCAACACT
>RDXH01000375.1 GCA_004292745.1 Oscillatoriales cyanobacterium
TTCTGCAACAAATTACGCCTGAACAAATCAGTTCGCTATCTTCTTACACTTTCATTTTGGAAGCTTTATTCTATGCAGCTTCATATTAAATTGGTATTAGAGGGTATTGATTTAAGGGATATTGTTTTGGAAAATGCCAACTTGAGTGCTGTGAATATGATCGAGGCTAACTTAAGTGAAGTCAATCTGATGTGTGCCAATATAACAGATGCAAATTTAAATGGTGCTTGCCTTTCTAATGTCCGCCTTCTCTACGCTAACCTATCGAGAAGTATATTCAGAAATACCAATATAAATGAAGTTGATTTTGATGGTACTAACTTGGCAGATGCTGATTTTAGAGATGCTAAAGATGCTTATCTTGATGATATGTACATCTTCGATCCCTACCTAAGATATGCTGCCGTTAAGCCTGTTAACCCGAATCTTATTGAGAGAGGAGGGGCTATTTTTTGTCGCACTATTATGCCTGATGGGAGTATCTGTAATGACGGTTGCAATCGAATCATATCGTGAAACCAGCCACCTATCCTATGGAGAACTACTAACAATAGGATCTATAATCGTAATAGAGATTTAGGAGGAGAGTTATGGATGCTAAAGAATTGCTCGAGAGGTACGCTGCTGGAGAAAAAGATTTTAGCGGAGTTGATTTGAGTGCTGTAAAGCTTGTCCGCGCCTACCTTCCCGAAATTAACTTGAGCAACGCCAACTTGAGAGGAGCTAACTTTGTCTGTGCTGAACTCAAAGGAGCCAATCTTAGTGGAGCCGATTTAAGTAGAGCTGCTTTGAGCGGAGCGACCTTGGAAAATGCCGATTTGAGTAGAGCAGATTTAACTGAAGCGAATTTAGCTGATTGTATTTTGGAGGGAGCAGATTTAACTGAAGCTGATTTGAGCAGAGCGAACCTTATCGAAGCTCCCCTTATTAATGCAAATTTGACCAGAGCTATACTGGATGATGCTTTATTAGGCAGCCCTTTGCTTGAAGGAGCCAATTTGACCGGGGTTGATTTGAGCAAGGCCAGAATGGATGTCTTTCCCTACGGATATGAGTTCTTAGACACCTAAATTACTCGTTGCGATCCACGAAGAAAGGAGGAGAAGGGAGAGGGAGGATTCATGCTTCAAAAAATGACTAGCCTTTCTAGTTGATTAGTTAACCCAGTAGTTCTCACGTAAAGTTCACTAAGACTCGTCATCTTTTTAGTTATTTCTAAGGGAGATTAATTGAAATTAATTCCTCAGTATTCAAAAGTGCAAATTAAATGCAGACAACTAGCATCAGACATTGGCAAAGTCTTGCCATATTGATAGTATAAACTGATATTCTAAATAGAGGGAGGAAAAAACATGAACGTTGAAGAACTATATAGGCGCTACGCTGCGGGAGAGAGGGATTTCCCTGGAGTTGATTTAAGTCGTGCTAACTTAAACGTTGCTGACGTGACATACGTCGAAGACCTAGAACCAGGTCAAAATGACTTGAGCGGTATCAATCTCAAATTATGCCGAATCGATCTGAGTGGAGCTGACTTAAGTGGGGCAATCTTGGATTGTACCGACTTAGACTATGCCAACTTAAGTAGAGCTAACCTCAGCGGGGCAAGTATAGTTGAAGCTATGTTGGAAGGGATTGACTTGAGCGGTGCTAATTTGAGCAATGCTCATTTCGCAGACAGCGCTCTTTGCAATGCTAATTTAACAGGGGCTTGCTTAAGAGATACCAAATTCTATGAGCCTTTGCTAGTGGGAGCTAATCTAACAAATGTAGACTTAAGTGAATCTTTCATCAATTTAGAGCTGGCTAACATTGACAGAATTAGGGGCGCAATTTTGTGTAATACAACTATGCCAGATGGCAGTATTAGGAATGACCATTGTCAGTAAATAAGTTTTCTGTATTAAAAATAGCGAGGAAGAATTGATTCCCCCTCGCTAGTTAAGCAGTTATTGCCAAGTGTTAGCTACTACCAAAACTTAGGTAACTACATTTGGAAAATCATCAACTGTCACTGGACCAATATAGGATCGGCTCTCCAATATATTTTCAATTTCATCTGGGAGGTTGGAGAGAAGGTCAAGACCTGTAAGTTCTTCAATCCTGTCAACAGTAGT
>RDXH01000206.1 GCA_004292745.1 Oscillatoriales cyanobacterium
CAATTCCCAATTCCCAATTCCCAATTCCCAATTCCCAATTCCCCATTCCCAATTCCCAATTCCCAATTCCCAATTCCCAATTCCCAATTCCCAATTCCCCATTCCCCATTCCCCATTCCCAATTTTAAAATAGTTCAATGGCTAAAGTTGTACTAGAAAATATCTACAAAAGCTTTCCACTCCGCCAAGGAGAGCAGGACAAAGAGGCAAATTCTACAGAAAATATCTCACCAGATAGCCCTCCCTCCAGGTCTAACAGCGTTTTGCGCCGCATTAACCTAACTGTTGAAGATGGGGAATTCATGGTGTTAGTGGGGCCTTCGGGCTGCGGAAAAAGCACTTTGCTCCGATCGCTCGCTGGTTTGGAAACTCTGACTGCTGGTAATATCTGGGTGGGCGATCGGCTCCTTAACGATTTGCCGCCTAAAGACCGAAATATCGCCATGGTCTTTCAAAATTATGCTCTTTATCCTCACTTAACCGTTTACGATAATCTCGCTTTTGGATTGCGGCGATCGGAAAGGGAGAAGAAGTCATTAGTCCTTAGTCAGCAGTCCCTAGGCAGAAGGAAAAACAAACAAGAGATTCTTTATCAAATTGAAAATTGGTTGATTACTAATATTGAAAAATATCAAATCCAGCCTTTATTTGAAGATTTATTAGTAGGAATAACTCGCGATTTTCCGAAGGGTTTACGCTATTTTTCCGAACGGGAAAAGACAGTGGGAAAACGAGTGATTAAAGTGGCTCAATTGCTGCAAATAGAACCTTTGTTAAATCGTTTACCTAAACAACTTTCGGGAGGACAAAAACAGCGGGTAGCTTTGGGTAGGGCTATGGCTCGAAATCCTGAAGTTTTTTTAATGGATGAACCCCTTTCTAATCTGGATGCTAAATTGAGGGGGGAAACTCGATCGCAAATTGTGCAGTTGCAGCGACAATTGGGAACTACAACTATTTATGTGACTCACGACCAAACTGAGGCGATGACTATGGGCGATCGCATTGCGATTATGAATCTCGGTCAACTTCAACAAGTAGATGTACCTCTACAGCTTTATAACAAGCCTGCTAACTTGTTTGTGGCTGAGTTTATTGGTTCTCCGCCGATGAATTTTTTACCCGTACAATTTACTGCCCCTTTATTAATTTCTCACCCTCATTTTCGCTTTACTTTACCTGATATTTGGGCAAAAAGTTTACAAAAGTATGACGGTAAATCTCTCATTTTGGGCATTCGGCCAGAACATTTGACCATTCACCCTCCTGCTACTAAAAATCTTTCGGTTCAAGTCGATATTGTAGAAGCTTTGGGATACGAAACCTATTTGCGGGTTAGTCTCACTGATGCACCAGCCGTTTGTTTGCAAGTGCGTGTTCCTCCTGAGCGATCGATCCGTGTGGGCGAGGAGTTGTGGCTGGCGATCGCCCATGATAAAATTCACCTTTTTGACCCGGAGACTGAGTTGGCCATATTTCCCCGTTAGCGATCGCCCTTACCTTCTCTCCCATAACCTTGCACTTTATACAAGTATATGTTATCTTTGTTTACATAAGTCTTACAAAACTTAATGAAGGAAGTTCAAACCATGCAAGAACCAAAACGTAACGCTTGGAACTGGGGCTTTAGCGAAGGAGCAGAAAATTGGAACGGTCGTCTGGCCATGATTGGTTTCTCTGCTGCTGTCATCATCGAATTGGTTTCTGGTGAAGGATTGCTACACTTCTGGGGCTTAATGTAATTTTTTCGTTGGTGCCTCTGAGGCATGAGAAAATTTGGGAGTTCTGTTTGAGACTCCCAAATTTTTGGTCAGATTTTTGGCGTGACGATTTCACACTCGCAGCAGAAAGTCAACGGCCAACCATCAATGGTCAACCGTCAACTATCGTCGCTGAGTGCAACTGGAATCCAAATCACTCTTTTGGGTGATGCGAGATAAATACTCTAGCGGATATATTCCTTTAAGATGCTGTTCCGGTTGGGATGGCGCAACTTCCGCAAGGCTTTCGCTTCAATTTGCCGAATCCGCTCGCGAGTGACGTTAAAGATTTGACCAATTTCCTCCAAGGTCTTCATCCGTCCGTCATCTAAGCCGTACCGCAGTCGCAATACATCTCGCTCCCGCGGGCTGAGGGTATCTAAAACGCTTTCTAAATCTTCCCGCAACAAATTCTTTGAGACTTGATCTTCCGGCGTTTCTCCGTCTGATTCAATAAAATCTCCCAAACGCGAATCTTCTTCTTTACCGATGGGAGTTTCTAAAGAAATCGGCAATTGTGCTGACTTAGCAATGAAGCGCAATTTCTCGATCGTCATTTCCATCTTAGTCGCAATTTCTTCTTCCGTAGGCTTGCGACCCATTTCTTGAGAAAGAAGTTTTGTAGTTTTCTTGATCCGCGAAATGGTTTCGTAAAGGTGAACCGGTAGGCGGATAGTGCGGGATTGGTCGGCAATGGCCCTAGTAATGGCTTGACGAATCCACCAAGTCGCGTAGGTTGAGAACTTGTAACCTTTTTCGTGGTCAAACTTTTCCGCAGCCCGGATTAAACCCAGAGAACCTTCCTGAATCAAATCTTGGAAAGACAAACCACGATTCATGTATTTTTTGGCGATCGACACCACCAAACGCAGGTTTGACTGCACCATTTTTTCCTTGGCGCGTCGTCCGACATGGAGCCGATGACGAAATGCCGGTAGCGCCATCTCGACAGCAGTCGCCCATTCATTGTCTTTGGGTTCTCTGTCTAAGTCCTCTAAAAGTTGTTCTCTGACGCGCTCCAATTCCAACAAATCGGCAATTTTACGCGCCAGTTCAATCTCTTCGTCAGCTCGTAACAGTCGAATCCGACCTATTTCTTGCAAGTAAAGACGAATAGAGTCTTCAGTATAATGCTTTTTCTTTGCCTGAGCTCGACGGCGAGCTTTGGCACCTTTGCCGGACTTAGTATCGTCTTCCTCCGATTGAGTGTCTAGAAAATCATCTCTATCGTCTTCATCGTCGATAAATAGTTCCAACTCGCTCTCAGGTAGAACGCTTTCGGTGTTCCGAAGCAACTCGATAGTTTCCATTTGGGGTTTGATTTTGGTTTCGAGTACGGTGTTTGCCTGGATCATGCCGCCTTCCTCATGCTCCTAAATTGAAGAATAAATAACAGTCGAATAGTGTCTGTTTGTAGTTTAGACAAGTTAGCCAGTATTGACATTCCCACAGCCAGAAAGAGTGGGATTTTTTGTCTACCAGTTGTTGTCTACAAGGAATATTTTGCTCAGGTCTCGCCTCCAAATCATCGGAGGATTTTTGTTTGGGTAATGTTAAGAACTTTTTTCAAGCTACCAGCACTTCCTTTGCTAAATCAAGATATTTAACTGGTAGTGACTGAGCAAGGATTTTCTCATGTACCCACAGGGTGCCATGACCTTCTTAACCTAGTCTGTGGTTAGACCTAACCGAGATATCTCTGTACAGATTTGAGCTGGTTATCCAGTTTTGTTGAGTATCTCGCCCATAGCAGACATGATTGTCGCGACCTCGAATTGAGTGCTTGGCTGTTTGCTTCGCAATCTGTTACCGCAGTTTCTGCGATATTTTGCCTAGAAGCTCTAACCACAGAGCCGAGGGAAGGCACTTCTGGAAAAACTAACTTTTCTAATTTGGACTTCTATTTTTTACCCGTACAAGTTTCCCTGAACGGAACCCTTTAACTTTTGTTTTTCAGGTGTCCAACTTTTGGTTCGCCTGCTGCATTCACTCTGATAGCCAGACATCGCAGTTGCACGGCTAGTTTTCGCCTCCCAGGATGTCTGTCCGCTGCACAAAACGCAAAAGTTTTGGGTCGAAGCACCAAACAGTCAGTATTGGATCTTGCAAAGACCTTTCCGATTGTAGCCTTTCTCACAAAAATTGGAAGATATTTTCCATTATTGGTCAAGAACTACCCAAGCTTTGTCAGCTTAGCTTAACAATAGGCACTAATGGCTGATTGGGTTAAATCCTCAGAATCATCCACAAGAACTTTGAAACTTGAGATTGGCGTTGTTTTCTGCGAGTATCTGGGTGAACGACTGCGGCGTAGCCGTCCAGACAACGAGCAGACAGTTTTTGACTGACCGGAATTCCGGCGAATGTAATCCATATAGATGCACCCATCTTTACCCTGTTTCCCTAAATTGAATCATTCTAAATCTGCGATCGAATAAAGCTTGTAGCTTTAGTTGTGACTCGGCAACTCTGGATTAGAGACCGAAAATTACCCCAAATGAAGCGTTGCGGGTTAGTAGTGCAACAGGGGCTTTCTTTGTTAAGTTAGCTCAAATCTCAGAAATTGGGTCTAAATTTAACGTTAAATCACATTAAGCTATATTAACGTCCTATTCTCATTTAAGCAGTTGGACACAAGTTTGTCTCGTCAAAAGTCAAAATTATGTGGATATATCTTACTGATACTTAGCTCCCCTTGTCACTCCCAGGTCCCAACTCTTCCAGGATTTTTCGACTTTCGCCACATACTTACACGATCGCCCTCTCTCAGAATCCACACAATTTTAAATTTTCCGTCACTCTAAATTCACAGTTTCTTTAAAAAACGTAAAGATTCGATTAAGAAGCTTGCTCAATTTTAGGTAAAATTGCCCAGTTATCTGGAATCAGAGCGATCGCCTGGTAAAGTAGACAGATCGCTGGCTACTGGATGAGGTTAAGGAGGTTGAGAGATCGAGCGGTGGCGCGATCGAGGGAATTTTTGTTACATTTCTTTACTACTTGTCCTCCGAAAGCATGACCTCTAAATCATAGATCGCGATCCTAGCTCAGCAACAGTGCGATCGGCAATTATCTGTAAAGTTGATTATACCTGGGAACTATCGATAGTTTCTAATAAACCTTGACAAAAGACTTGGAAGCTTTTAGAGCGATTTGATTCAGGATTCATATATTTAGAGATTTCGCTAGAGGCTTTATATTTTTCTAATCCTCCCTGATGATATCCAGCTCTTCGTAAAACTCTTTCTAAAGCCTCCCATGTGCCTCCTTTGATAGCATCAGGATCTCGATAGGGTTGTTGATTAGCTAAATTGGCAGAGACTTTAGGATAAGCTTGGCAAATTGCTTCAACATCGCCGAAAAACCATGCTTCTAATTCTTCAACCACAATTCGATTTAATACTTGAAAAGATTTATTTTTTTGACATGAAGATTTAGTAATTAATCCGGCTAATATTGCTATATTTTCTAGTTGCTTTTTTAATTTTAGACAATCTTCTCGATCTTCATCTATTAAAATAACAATTTTCCAATCAGGTGGAAGCCATGCTTGATAACCTTTCAAACGGTTAGGCAATTTACAAATTAAATCATCTTTTCCTCTAAAAGCATGAATTTTAAATGTAACAGTCGATGGCAATATTTTAGGCAAAAGCTGGGTTAAAGCTGATTCTAGGGATGATTCTTCCACTAAAAACTCAAAATGCAAAATGCTCACCTCCTCTTAATTTTTAGGTTTAAATGATTGAGGAGCACCCGCATTTTTGAGGGGGTTTCCTACCTCAAAAAAATCTTCAATCCACAGCGAACCAAGTAATGCACCATGATCCATAAATTGTTTTACTCCCTGCATATCTGCGGTTCTTTTTGCTTGAGTAAAACCTGTTTCATCTCGATATAATACCCATAATTCCTCTGGATTTAAACTATCCACAAAAAAAGGAGAATGGGTTGTTACCATTAATTGAGTATTAGCAGAAGCAGAACGACATGCTTCGGCAACTTGAGGTAATAAACGCGGATGTAAATGATTTTCTGGTTCTTCTATTCCAACTAATTGCGGGGGATTGGGGTCAAACAATACTGTTAGATAAGCTAAGAGTTTTAACGTACCGTCGGAGGCATATTTTGCCAAAATAGGATGAGAAAAAGGAGCATCTTTAATTTCCAACAAAAGTCTGCCATCTTGCATGACAAGAGCCTCGACTTTTTCCAGGCGTGGAATACGAGCAGAAAGGGTTTTTAGTATTTCTTCTAACCGTTGGGGATGTTGTTCTTTTAGATATTGAATAACATTGGGTAAATTGTCACCAGTGGGGGACAATCTTTCCTGTGCACCTGCTTCGGGAAGGCTGCGGGTATTATCTGCGGTTAAATAAGATAAATACCAACCTGTAATAAACCGCCTTAAAGCACTGACGCGGGGATGTTTCGCAAATTGTCCTAATGTATTTACTGCTAATAATTCAGACGATGCTAGTTGTTCGGTGATCCTTTCATCTTCTTCATCAGGAGTTGCGCCACTAATGACTTGTCCTTCGCCTTTTTTGAAATCTAAAAATCGAAAAGGTTTACCTTGACCTGCTCGTCTCCACTGTAGCCATTCTTCAGCGATAAAAGGACGATTGTTTTCTTCATCTATGGCGAGATGATAGGTGATTAACGGTGATTTTGATGTTTCTCGATACTTTAATTCAATGATGATACAGCCTGTACTGTCTCTGGTACGTAATTCTCGAAATCTGCCTCGTCTATCCCATGCTTTTCTTAGGCTTTCGGTAAAACATTCAGACAGGAAAGCGAAAACATCAAAAATAGTTGATTTTCCGCTCCCATTTGGTCCCAAGAAGACGGTTAAGGGAGTAATTTTTTTAAGTTCTAGATTATGTAAAGCTCGGTAATTTTGGACTTTGAGATATTCTATACGAGGAATATTTTTCATTTCACATCCTGAATTATAGTGTCTGTTTCTTTAATAAATAGTCTGTTAAATTCCCGACTTTTTTAAGAAGTCGGGAGTCGGGGTGTTGGTTTGTTTGAGGTTGTGCTAGAGGAAAATGATTATTGATTCCGCAGTTTAGGATTAACAAACTCATTCAATCCTTCTCCCACAAAAGACAATCCTACTACCATTAAAGTCATTGCCAAACCGGGAAACAAAGCTGTCCACCAAATTCCTGTAGGTAGTGCATCCAGGGCTAAACGCAAATCGTGTCCCCATTCAGGAGTTTCTTCAGGAAGTCCCAAACCGAGAAATCCTAAACCTCCTAGGGTTAAAATGGCATCGGCAGCATTGAGCGCAAACAACACTGGTACGCTCTGAATCACGTTCAAAAACAGATAGCGGGAAAGGACTGTCCAAGTATCAGCCCCCATGGCTCTAGCGGCTTCAACAAATAGTTCCGTTTTGATGCTGGTGGTGTGATTTCTGACGACACGGTAGTATTGAGGAATGTAGGAAATGCTAAGGGCGATCGCAGCATTCAAAACTCCTTTCCCCACCACAAAAGCTAGGGTTAAAGACAGCAGCAATCCCGGCAAAGTATAAATTGTATCCATTAAAAACAACAAGATGCGATCGAGTTTGCCACCTAAATAACCGCTAACCAATCCCAAGGGTACACCGATCGACAAACTCAAACCCGTAGCGAGAATGAGCACTTGCCAAGCAGCCCTAGAAGCAAAAAGCGTTCGAGAAAAAACATCATAGCCACTGCGGGTAGTCCCAAACCAATAACTAGCCGATGGCGGTTCATGGATGGGATTAATTAAGGCATCTGTAGGATTTTGCAGCCATCCCCAACTCTGTAGGGTTGGGCTGAAGGTGGCAATCAATACAAACGCAGCGGTGATTGTCAAACCTACCCACATCATTTTCATTGACAGGTTTGAGGGTGCCGCAAGGTTGAGAAATCTCGGTAGTCGGAGTCTGCCTTGAGCCATAATTAATAATTGGGAATTGGGAGTTGGGAAACATTCTGATCTACTCAAATAGAATAGCGTCGATCTGCTCGTTTCCGGTTGTGCGATCGTGATTTAACCGGACCTAGGACGCAGAGAACACAGACAAATATCTGAGACAAGTTCCTATTCCGATGAAGAGAAGAATTGAGATCGCTGATGTGTTGAAGCCATTGTGCGTTAAAATAGTTTTGGTACTAGGCCTGTTGATGGAAGCTCCTATGATATTCCTAAAAATGCAAGCACCTCTGGTTGTGCAGAACTCAACTAGGCTTTTATGAGGCTCAAAACCTTTACCTGATTGGGTTTGAGGCCTCTCGAACCTGCAAGGAGGTGCTTGCATTTTGACAGAACCTAGGCTGTGTAAGCTTTTGAGGGTTGCTCTATGTCTGTGGTGATGACCTTTTTTGGCATAATTGCTATCTCCGGGTGCCTTGAGTGCTGGGGTGCTTGCAAAACTGGCCAGGATCCTGGAAAAAGCTGCACGGGTGAAATTTTCGTGATTAAACCTTTGATGCCGTAAGGCGTTGAGCACCAATCAGAAGAAAATATCATCGAAATCTACGCAGAGTGATTAAACCTTTGATGCCGTAAGGCGTTGAGCACGAATTACTGCTGTCCATTTGAGTTTGCGCTGAAGTGATTAAACCTTTGATGCCGTAAGGCGTTGAGCACGAATTCCAGTATTCGCCTTTGATGCAATTCTTCACGTGATTAAACCTTTGATGCCGTAAGGCGTTGAGCACACTTAACTGGTCTAGTCGCCAGTCAAATCATGCACGTGATTAAACCTTTGATGCCGTAAGGCGTTGAGCACTTGGCAACAACAACATCTTCCGAGTGGGAATAAGGTGATTAAACCTTTGATGCCGTAAGGCGTTGAGCACATGTCCGATCTGAAGGATTCCGGCGACATCGAACGTGATTAAACCTTTGATGCCGTAAGGCGTTGAGCACCATTTCGGCTAATTTTCCAATGGCATGTGATTAAACCTTTGATGCCGTAAGGCGTTGAGCACAAATTCTAAGTTAAGTTTCGTCCCTCCCGTTTGATGTGATTAAACCTTTGATGCCGTAAGGCGTTGAGCACAATGCCAGCCGAAATTTGTTGGCTGGGAAAACGTGTGATTAAACCTTTGATGCCGTAAGGCGTTGAGCACTAGAAATCTTTTAGGGCAGCGAAGCCAAACTTTAACTGTGATTAAACCTTTGATGCCGTAAGGCGTTGAGCACAAAACTACGATTGGGAGAATCGGGAAGAGTTTGTGGCGTGATTAAACCTTTGATGCCGTAAGGCGTTGAGCACAACGCTATCTGGAGGCTTTGTACAGATTTGAGGCAAGTGATTAAACCTTTGATGCCGTAAGGCGTTGAGCACAATGCTAGAAATGTTGGAAATCTGCTATCTGCAATCAAGTGATTAAACCTTTGATGCCGTAAGGCGTTGAGCACATCTTGAGAGACAAAGAAGTAGAACCGTCTCAACGGGTGATTAAACCTTTGATGCCGTAAGGCGTTGAGCACATTTTGACGCTTCCCCTGCTTTGTTGGTAGTAATGTGATTAAACCTTTGATGCCGTAAGGCGTTGAGCACCTCAGAGCGCAAATATGCACATCCCAAGCAAGGTGTGATTAAACCTTTGATGCCGTAAGGCGTTGAGCACAACCCGAAAGTGACGATTGTAATTCCAGTTTATGTGATTAAACCTTTGATGCCGTAAGGCGTTGAGCACAATTGATTGATTGAGGTTTTTCCATGCTTCAAAAGTGATTAAACCTTTGATGCCGTAAGGCGTTGAGCACAAATCAAACTTTGATGTTGCACCACCAGAGACAAGGTTGTGATTAAACCTTTGATGCCGTAAGGCGTTGAGCACAATAGATATTAGTTGTAGTTGAGTTTTTGCATATAGTGATTAAACCTTTGATGCCGTAAGGCG
>RDXH01000021.1 GCA_004292745.1 Oscillatoriales cyanobacterium
AACCGAATCGCAAAACTACGGTTACAAATTCGGTCAAGAAGAAGAAACCTACAACATCGTTGCAGCCCACGGCTACTTCGGTCGTTTGATTTTCCAATACGCTTCTTTCAACAACAGCCGTTCCTTGCACTTCTTGTTAGGCGCATGGCCAGTTGTCGGCATCTGGTTTACCGCTTTGGGTATTTCCACGATGGCTTTCAACTTGAACGGTTTCAACTTCAACCAATCGATTATCGACTCACAAGGTCGCGTAATCAATACATGGGCTGATGTCATCAACCGCGCTAACTTGGGTATGGAAGTTATGCACGAGCGCAATGCTCACAACTTCCCACTCGACTTGGCTGCTGGTGAAACAACTCCAGTTGCTTTGGTTGCTCCTTCTATCAACGGTTAATTTTTAACTTTTGATAATCAAAAAGCGCTCCTAGAAATAGGGGCGCTTTTTGTTTGGGAAAATATATTCAGGACTAGAGATATATTTGTGTTTGTTTAGATGTTATAGCAACCGCCAAGGCGATTAAGGCAGTAGGGGCTCTCGCATTCGGGCCCAAAATCCTTGAGTAAAACCCATAAATTATCTGCCCGAATGCGAGAGCCCTTACCCCAAAGTTATGCCTTAACCACCTTGGCGGTTGCTATACAGCAGATAGCAAACAGATGAGAATTACCATGATTCAAGATGGTGAAGCATTACCGCGTCAACTTGCAGAGTAGATCTAAATTAGTCCCAAAATCCTTAGTTATAGCGAATCGCCATCATACCAGCGACCAACTTTAATTTAGAGACTGCCCTCAGTCGTGCCTTCAGACTTCTAAGGTGTTTCTGAGCGGGATGGTGTCAAAATTAAATATGGCTCCTAAGCTGTTAAAGATGCCAGGATTGTTTCAGTTTAGCTGTTGGCAGTTCCAGAATCTCAGCAAAAACAAATGTAGCCGATCGGGAGTAGCTCCTCACTGTCCCAAGCGATCTATATGTAAGGAGGATTTGTATTATGAAAGATGGACAAGAAGCACGCAGCGTACCCACAGCCGTGGTTGCCGGTGTTTGCGGGTTGGCTTTATTAACGGGAGGGAGCATTGCTTTGTGGACGGCCAACCGTTCCTCAACGTCAGCAGACACTCAGTCTACAGCTCCGACTTCTCCGGCACTTTCCCCCACTCCTGGGGAATCGCCTGCTGTAATTATCCCCGTACCTGCTCCAACTCCTGTTGATACACCCCAGGCTCAGACACCAGCAGCTCAAACACCCCAGGCTCAGACACCATCAGCTCAAACACCCCAGGCTCAGACACCATCAGCTCAAACACCCCAGGCTTTGACACCGCAGGTTATCAAGCCACAACAGTCTCAGCCTAAGTCTGTGTCGCCGACGGCTACCCAGACAGTGCAAGTCTACTGGGTTAAAGATGGGGGAGGCAAGTTTGAGGCAGTTCCTAGCAAAGTAGCTCTCAAAGAAGTCGATCGACCTGATGCTGCCCTACAGGCTGCTTTTAACAGTTTGTTGGCTGGACCAAAGGATACAAAGGTTTTTAGCGAAATTCCCAAGGGGACAAAACTCAGGAGTTTGAGTGTCAATAATCAAGGAGTTTACGTCGATTTGTCTGCCGAATTTACTTCGGGAGGAGGCAGTAGTTCGATGAGCAGTCGTTTGGGGCAAGTGATCTATACGGCCACGAGTTTAAAACCGAATGCCAAAGTTTGGATTTCGGTGGAAGGTAAGCCCTTAGAGCTTTTGGGTGGCGAAGGGTTGGAGGTTGCTCAGCCGAGTACCCGTCAAACTTTCGATAAAAATTTTCCGGTGCCGTAATTTTTAGTCATTAGTCATGAGTCAGAAGGCGGGGAATAGGGACTGCTCGCTGATGGCTGATGACTTTTGACCCTGAGACTGGGGAGTAAAAATTAGGGCTTGGTATTCAGACTCAAGGCTCTAAATTGTTGGGCTTGTTTTTCGACTCTAGTCGCAAGCCGATCGCACACCATAGTAGACAACTCGAAAATCAACTCATCCTCTACTTTGTAATAGGCTGAAGTTCCTTCACTCCTGCGAGTGAGGATACCAGCTTGGAGCATGAGTTTTAGGTGTTTAGAAACATTGGCTTGACTGGTTTGAGTAGCTTCAACCAACTCTTGCACGCATTTTTCGCCGTCGCGAAGCAAGTTCAAAATTCGCAAACGCATCGGCTCGCTCAAAATACTGAAATACTCAGCAACTTGTGGCACAACCTCTTGAGGAACAGACTGGGATAACTTCATCAAGCTCACCTGCCAGAAGCGATCGGGAAATAGAAGGATTAATTCTGTATATAACAATCAAGTAATCCTTCAATCCGGATTAATCCTCATCAAAACTTGACCGTACTCCACAGGTTCCCCATTTTGAACTAAGATTTCCATCACTTGACCCGATACCTCATCGGCATCGATTTCATTCATGAGCTTCATCGCTTCAATAATGCAAACTGTCTGGCCCACCTTGATGCGATCGCCCAGTGCCACAAAAGGCGGTTCATCGGGAGCAGCCGCGCGATAAAAAGTTCCTACCATCGGCGAAATAATTGACACCCATTTGGTATCCACAGGAGCAGGCACGGAGGCCAGCACGGGAGCAGGAGCCGAGGGTGCTGGGGTAGTGATATTTGCTGCTGAATTTTGGTCTACAGCAGGAGGTGACGCTAAGGTGGGGCTAGCAAAAGTTTCTGCGATCGGCGCGAGAGTCGTAACTACTGGATGACCAACAGCGACGGTTCTTGGTTCGTTGGCTTGAATGCCTTTGCGTACAGTCAGTTCAAGTTCTCCACTTTTTAACGTCAGCTCCGAAATGCCGGTTTGGTCTAAAACAGTTAGCAGTTCGCAGAGCTGGTTTAAGTCTAGTTGCACAGCAGATTCAAGGGTAATTGATAATTGAGAATTGAAAATTGAAAATTGGGAATGGGGAATTGGATCTATGCCACCACATGAGGGGGTAAAGAGATAGTTTTAAGCTTTGAGGAGTAAATTTTGAGTTAATTCCCAACTCAAAACTCAAAATTCACCACTCAAAACAGTCTTTTTATCCCTAGTCCTAGTTGCTACTCTCTCGCCCAAGATACTTGTCTTCGCGAGTATCGATCCGAATCCGTTCTCCAACGGAAATAAATAGAGGCACCATAATCTGAGCGCCGGTGGAAAGGATGGCGGGTTTGCTGCCGCCGGTTGCAGTATCTCCTTTGACTCCCGGATCGGTTTGGGTCACTTCTAAGACAACGGAGTTGGGCAGTTCTACTTCGAGGATTTGGTCGTTCCAGCGCAGGATGTTAACTTCCATGCCTTCATTGAGGTATTTGACCCGATCGCCTATTTCCTGAGAACTGAGGCGACTTTCCTCATAAGTTTCCATATCCATAAAGACGAACTGATCGCCCTCTTTATAGGTATATTGCATGGCGCTCTTTTCGAGGTTGGCTTGAGGCATAGTCTCCCCAGCCCGGAAGGTTCGTTCTACTACGTTGCCGGTTTTGACATTTTTGAGTTTTGTCCGCACGAAAGCCGAGCCTTTTCCTGGCTTGACGTGGAGGAATTCAATTACCCGCCACACGCCGTCATTGACTACAATTGAAACACCTGGTCGAAAGTCGTTACTGGAAATCATATAAATTTTTGCAGGCAATCCCGTCGCCCAAGGGCACGGGGGAACTACTGTCAGCTTCAAACCGCAGTCTAGCTGACGGCATCAAAAAACAATTGGCATTTTATTTTACCGTTCAAAGGGAGCAAGTGCTTGACTAATCTGTTAATCGCTGTGGGGAGTTGTCACTTGATTCTCCCTAGACGCAGGAACAGACACTTCAGCTTAGAGGGCGGACAGTGCTGTGGGAAGATGATAGAGACCATAAAAGTTAAAGTTATGTTGCATTGGTCTAATTTCTCGATCGATAGGTGCAAGCGCTGGCTCAAAACCACTGTCTTAGCACTCCTGCTATTCACTTTTTCTCTCAGCTTCAGTTCGGTATCCCATGCCAAACGCCCTAGCAGCAGTATGCCTGCGGGCAATGCGATTACAGACGGCCGGGCGCTGCTGCGCTACGCTCTACCTATTGACAATCAGACGGTGCGAGAGTTGCAAATCAGTCTCGAAGACATCGGCAACCACATACGCTCTAAACGTTGGGGTCCAATTAGTAGCGATATCAGCAAGGCTTCCAGAATTCTCAGCATTCGCGAGTCTGATATTTTAAAGAGTATTCCCGACGCGAAAAAGCCCGAAGCCGAAACTCTAGTGGCAAAAGTCAAAGAAGGAGTTTCGCAACTGTCTGAGGCTGTTGAGGCCAAAGACAGGGAAAAAGTGATTGACTTGAAAGCCAAAATACTCCGTTCGGTTGGTGACATCGAAGAGTTGATGGTGACCAAGTTTCCCTTTGAAGTTCCTTCAGAATATGCTAATTTGCCTCAACTGAAGGGTCGCGCTACGGTGGCTGTAGAAACCGAGAAGGGGACAATTAATGTTGTGGTTGATGGTTACAGTGCGCCGGTGACTGCTGGTAATTTTGTAGATTTAGTCGATCGAGGTTTTTATGATGGTTTGCCATTTATTCGATCGGAAGAATCCTACGTGCTACAAACAGGAGACCCCGAAGGTAAGGAAGTAGGTTTTATAGACCCAGCTACTGGTAAATACCGGAATATTCCACTCGAAGTCCTCGTCAGGGACGAAAAAGAACCCATCTACGGAATTACTTTAGAAGATGCGGGGCGTTATCGCGACGAACCTGTCTTACCTTTTTCTGCCTATGGTACTGTAGCCATGGCTCGTGCGGAAGCTGAACCAGATAGCGCTTCTTCGCAGTTTTTCTTTTTCTTGTTTGAACCGGAACTGACCCCTGCTGGTCTGAATTTGTTGGACGGTCGGTATACTGTTTTTGGTTACATGATTGAGGGAAAAGAAGTTTTGGATCAACTGAAGCAGGGAGACAAGATTGTATCTGCTAAGGTAATTAAAGGAATGGAAAATTTGTTGCGACCTCAAGTTTAATCAATGACGGCGATTGCCATCGCTTTGACACAAAAGTGAAGGCGCATTAAATCGCTTGCTATCAAACCAAGCCCGCCCCGGCGGGCTATAAGATGTAAATAATGTTTATATGTGGGTTATTGAAATTATAAATTAGCGCAAAAATATGGCATTATTAGAATTTTTATTGGTAATTGGAATGGGTGGATTTGTAGGTTTATTACTGATTAATAATTTGAATGAAAACAAACAAAAACGACGCTTAGATGAGGCTTTTTATCAGTTATTGGAAAATCAAAATAGTCAAATTTCGCTGATTCAATTGGCGGCTAGCGCTAGGGTGGAGGCTCAAGTTGCACAGCAATATTTAGATGCACAAGTTAAGATTTTTTCGGCGATTTTAGAAGTGGATGATGAAGGAGATACTTTTTACAGATTTCCTAGGTTGCGCTTGCCGCCGAGTTCGGTGAAGGAATGGTGATATCGTTTCCGGTTGTATCGTCAGGTGATTAAACCTGACTAGAACACTCTTGACACAGAGAAAGAGAAGATAGAAATCATAATTCCGATGTCAACGGATTTGATATGATTAACGCAGGTGAAAAATTTCGTTCCCAAACCAACAACTCGCCGTTGTTGCCACCTGCTGCGAGGAATTGACCTTTGGGATGCCAAGAAAGACAGGAAAAACCGGCATCGACACCCTCAAGAATTTGCAGCAATTCTTCTGCTTCGTACCACAAACAAAGTTGACTATCTTCTGATGCAGAAGCTAATAACAATGTATTTGGTTGAAAGCCGATCGCCTGGACGACTTTTTCATGTACTTCTAATCCCCAAGCTTCCCAACCGACACTTTCATCAGCTTGTCTTTCCCACACAGAAATGCCTTCTGAGCTCGCAGCAGCTAATAAAGGATCGCCCAATGAATTAGTTCGATCGGACCAAGCTAAGTGTCTAACTTTGCCGGGAAAACCCTGCATTACCCAAGGTTCCGAGTTACCCCATTCATTAACAATTAAGGTGTTATCCATATTGCCACAGGCTAGATATTTGCCGGAAGGGGACCAGGAAATTGCACCTGTTACGGATGGTACGGATAAGATGTCTGGGTCATCATTCCAATCTGCCGCGTTCCAAACTTTTACACCTTGATAGCCACTAATTGCCAGATATTTATCAACAGGATGCCATGCTAAATCGAGGATTGAAGATGAATCAAAATTCAGGGTGACTTCTACTGTATTTTTATCAGCATTCCAAACTTGAACTGAACGACCCATACTGAAAGCTAATTGATTACCGTGAGGACTCCAAGCTAACTTATCAACCCACACACGCTTGTTATCCAAACTAGCAATTAATTCCCCAGAATTTACCTGCCAAATTAGCACTTTTCCATCTTGTCCACCCGCAGCTAACAGTTGACTATCTGAAGAAAAAGACAAGCAATCTACTGATTGACCAGTTGCTGTTTGCAGGGGTTGCAAGGAGAATTTATTGATTTTTCCGAGAATCCCTAACATAATTTCACCGGCGGCGGAACTGACTGCTAGAGTTTTGCCATCGGGCGACCAAGTAACAGCAGTTACGTAGTCTGACAGCATTTCTTTGGCGTAAAATTGCATGGTTAGTTCGCTTTTATTTGTGTTGTTGTTACCCATATTTATTTAATCTGAGATGTTCCAGTATTCTCAATAACAGGCTTTCCGGCCCGTTCCACAACAGATGAATTTGTGTGTGTGGAACAGGCCCGAAAGCCTGTGCTTAAAAAGCTGATTTAAAATGCTGCAAGGTGTCAGTTAAACCAGACACTGACGAAAATCAGCTTTTAATTGACTTTCATTTAAGTTGCGACCAATGAATACGAGTTCGTTTTTCGGAGTTTCTTTGGTTTTCCATGGTCTATCTGGTCTACCATCAAACAGCATATGCACGCCTTGAAATACAAATCTCCTGTTTTCTCCAGCAATATTTACAATGCCTTTGGTCCGAAAGATATCCGGGCCTTTAGTCTGCAACAATTGGGATATCCAGTCGCTAAATTTGTTGCCATCAACCGCGCCGGATTCTTGGATTGCGATGGAAGTTACTGTGTCGTCGTGTTCGTGTTCGTGTTCGCCTAAAAAATCGGGTTCAATTTCTAAGGCTCGATTCAAATCAAATGCTTTTACTCCTAACAATGCTGACATTTCTATTTCTGCATTGCGGGTGCGATGAATTTTTGCCATTACATTCATGCTGCGAATCCGCGTTTCTAATTCTGCCAACTCTTCTGGGGTGACTAAATCGGTTTTGTTCAGCAAAATGACATCGGCAAAGGCAATTTGTTCTTGAGCTTCGTCGGAGTCCCAGTGCTGCCAGATGTGCTTGGCATCTACTACGGTGACAACGGCATCTAGTAGTAATTTATCGCGCATATCTTCGTCTACGAAGAATGTCTGAATTACAGGTGCGGGGTCGGCTAAACCTGTGGTTTCGATGACTAGGTGGTCGAATTTGTCCCGCCGCTTCATGAGGTTGCCGATAATCCGAATTAAGTCGCCTCGGACTGTGCAGCAAATGCAGCCGTTGTTCATTTCAAAAATTTCTTCGTCGGCATCGATAATGAGTTGGTTGTCGATGCCTACTTCGCCAAATTCGTTGACGATGACTGCAACTTTTTTGCCGTGTTCGTGGGTTAAAATGCGGTTGAGTAGGGTGGTTTTTCCTGCACCTAGATAGCCTGTGAGAACTGTCACGGGAACTGATTCGATCGCAGCAGCAGTCACCATATTTTACCTCACTTGTTTTATGATACCTGTCATTGATATTTTACACCAGACTTGTTGCTAGTAATAAAAATATTACGCATGGGGCTAGAAACCGGGTTTCTACGAGTTTTGCCCACAGGAACGAGAAATATAGCAAGAAACCCGGTTTCTGAAGTCAGCAGCCATGGGCTAGAAACCGGGTTTCTGCGAGTTTTGCCCACAGGAATGAGAAATATAGCAAGAAACCCGGTTTCTGAAGTCAGCAGCCATGGGGCTAGAAACCGGGTTTCTGCGAGTTTTGCCCACAGGAATGAGAAATATAGCAATCCTTGCAGGAGTCGTAAATATTTTTACCCCACCCCAACCCTCCCCTTACTAAGGGGAGGGAGTAAGAAATTCACAAATGATTTAGGATTGCTATATAGCAAGAAACCCGGGTTTCTGAAGTCAGCGTGGGTGATTAATTGCTCAATATCGCTACAATGCGATCGCGATCGAGTTCTCTACCGATAAACACCAATTTGGTTTGCCGAAGTTCCGAAGGTGTCCAAGGGCGATCGTAAAAATGTTCGATGCGCGATCCCACACCCTGCAACACCATCCTCATCGGCTTCTTGGGAACCGCCACAAACCCTTTAATCCGATAAATCTCTTGACTTTGCATCAACGATTGCAGTTTTTCGACCACAGCTTCTGGTTCAAATTCGCGATCGGCAATAAAGTAAGTTGAGGTAATATCATCATCATGGTCGTGTTCTTCCTCAGTGTCGTGATGGCTGGGACGAGACTCCAAATTATCCTCAACAGCCGCATTAAATCCCAATAACACATCAGGATTAATTTCGCCACCTTTGCAAGGTACAATTTTCACACTAGGACGCAATTCTTGCTGCAACCAAGTTTGGACTTTGTGGCGAGTTTCATCATCCACGCGATCGACCTTAGTCAAAAGTACCATATCAGCACAAGCCAACTGGTCTTCAAACAATTCCTCGATCGGCGTCTCATGATCTAAACTATCATCAGCCTGTCGCTGCGCCATCAAAGCATCAATATCACCCACAAAATTACCACTAGCAAGGGCTTCGCAATCGACAACAGCAACCACACCATCTACGGTAGCACCGGTCCGAATTTCCGGCCAGCGAAAAGCTTGAATTAAGGGTTTAGGGAGTGCGAGTCCAGAAGTCTCAATCAAGATGCAATCAATTTGTGCGCGACGCTTCAATAATTCTTGCATTGTGGGCAAAAATTCCTCTTGAACCGTGCAGCAAAGACAGCCATTTGTCAGTTCTAAAATATTGCTGCTGACATCTTCTTCTTCATCGCAAACTTGGCAGTCACGCAACAGTTCGCCGTCGATGCCGACTTCGCCAAACTCATTCACAATAACTGCGATGCGACGGCCTTGATTATTTTGCAATAAGTGGCGAATGGCGGTGGTTTTGCCACTACCGAGAAAGCCCGTAATGACTGTAACAGGAATTTTGTGCATTAGTAATTTTCTGGTTGTTTGATGATGAAATTAATCGTTCCCAGGTAGAGCCTAGGAACGATGAATACTCTAATTGTGCAGTGGTGGAATTTTAGCTATAACTCCTTTTTTCAAAGCTTGAGGACGTTCTGACCAGGGCAACAAACCATCGGGTTTAGCATAGTATTGACTCGCGCATTCCAGTACAGCCTCGACGCTTTCCGATTGATTGGGAGGTAAGTCACCAAACAGATAAGTGTACTTTCCAGCAGCCGCAAAAGACACAGCACAAGAGTGACTGCAAGCACTCATGCACTCAACTTCTTGAATCTCAAATTGATCCGAAAATTCCCAATCCTTAGCCAGTTGCGACAAGTCTTCCAAGAATTGTTGGCCGCCACTTTTGCCTTCTCGCTTGCCGTTTTTCCAAACACTCGCGCAAGCAGTGCAAACAAGTAGACTGTGCTTGGTGCGTACAGTCTTATTAATTCCATTCATCATCCGTACCTCGCAGATGCGTTCAAAAGTGAGTTAGATATCGGCGGGCATTCTGACTTTAGAAACAACCTGTGTTTCATTACAGTTGCGGGACAGCGCCGGACTTGCACCGAACTTTCCCCGTTTCCTCTAGTGGCTGCTCCCCGCTAGAACCGATCGCAACTTCACATCATACCGCATTTGTCGCCATTTTGGGAAAAAGTTAAGTTGCTAATGTCGATCGCTTAATATTTAGTAGCATAAATTCACAGCCAGTTCTTAATAAAACTTTTAGTGTTAATTTTGCCATCTTTTAATGACTGAAGTCCTATATAATTGTAAGTACGATCGCAAAAGGATATACTATGACGGTATTAACAGAAATTCGCGAAGAAGTAGTTGAGGACAAAGTTGAGGACAAAGTACAGACTTATTACTCTCCTGAAGAGTATTTAAAGCTGGAAGAGACAGCAGAATTTAGAAGTGAATATCAGGATGGGAGGATAATCCCTATGACAGGCGGAACACCGAATCACAATCAAATAGCTGGCAATTTTTACGGCACACTAAATTTTGCTACGAAAGGGCAACCGTACCGAGTATTTATCAACGATTTGCGTCTGTGGATACCTTCCAAGCGGGTTTATACTTATCCTGATGTAATGTTGGTTGCGGGTAAGTTGGAGTTTGCTGAGGGTAGGAAAGATACGATTACTAATGCGGTGATGGTGGCTGAGGTTTTATCGCCATCGACGGCGGATTATGACAGAGGTGGCAAGTTTAAACTTTTTCGATCGATTCCTAGTTTTCGAGAGTATGTTTTGATCGATCAATATGAGATGCACGTTGAACATTTTTGTAAGACGCATGATAATAAGTGGGTTTTGTCTGAGTATGATGGTGCTGATGCGGTATTGAAATTGAGTTGTGTGGAGTTTGAGATGCGGTTGGGTGATATTTACGATCGCGTGGATTTTGAATCTGAGTCTGAGTCTGAGGAATGAGGGTGAAATCACCAATTTCGGGGCGATTGGAAATCGCGTCTTGTCAAACAAGCAAATTTCGGGGCGATTGGAAATCGCGTCTACACAAACAAAGTCCGCGCAACGCGAGACTGGGAGAACCAGTAGAATCTCGGAAGCATTATCAAATCTAATGATTTTGAGAAAAGTTTCACCGCAGTACGTCTGAATAACCAGAAGGACATTGTAGGTCAGGAGAATTAGTAGCTGTTGGTGTTCCTGGAAGCTCTTTTGATGGTTGAGTGCTTTCGCAAAGTCTAGATTGTGTAGATGTAGATTCGTCATTAGGGCTTTTAATTAAAGAAACTATACCTGTATAGTTTTTTAATCCATCTATTTTGGCTAAAGCCATTGATTGAGCAAAACGCTTATCGTTGCTCAAAACAATGCTATATGAGTAATTTTCTGTTTCTGACTTGATACCTATTCCCAATTTTTGTATGGTAGATGAAAAAGTGGCATACTCAGCGTAAAAAGCTTGTTGGGCTTTGTTCATTGAACTAACATACTGTTTCGCTTCTGACTGTCTCGCCTTGTTTTGTTGATTTTGGAGATTAACTACTTGAACATTAGCGGGAAGTGTCGTTTGCTCAGATATTTTTTGAAAAATACTTGCATTGGAACTAAAAGATGTGGGTCGAGATTCTCCAAGATTATCTGATTCTAAACGCAACTTACCATCCGCTGTGAAATCAAAAATTGTCCTCGTGGTAATTTTACCTCCTACTAATATATCCAGGTCTTTTTGTTGAGGATTTACGTTAATTTGATACTTCAGTTCGGTAGCTGAAGTGGGTGTCTCCAAAATAAATAACTTCCCTTCCTGCGTAAAGATTAATGTTACAGACTGACCAGAAATTTGCCCTTGCCATTGACCTATCAATTGTTTAGCAACAGAATTTTCAGGAGTTGCATTAGCTACAGAAGTTGACGTTGACGTTGGCGTTGAAGTTGAAGTTGAAGAAGTTTTAGGATTCAGTAGATTATATAATCCAAAGCCAGCTAAGCCTAACACTAAAGTCGAACTAGCACCAATTAAAGCCCATTTCCAAGGCGCAAGATTAGAGTTGTTTTTAGGATTAGTCATAATGATTTATTTGAGTTGAGTATATACAGATAGAAACGTACCTATTAACTATTGAGAAGTCATAGTCACAGTATAGTTTGTGTTCCCTCCTTTTTCTTGAACCACAACAATATAGTCATCAGCACCTAAGCTTCTTTTAATTGTTCCGGTTGAATTGCTATAAGCCGAAGCGCTGTCCACCTGTTCTCCAGAATCTATAACTCCATTACCATTTGTATCAACATAGAGCCACATTCCAACTTCATTAGTTACTTGATCTAAGGAAATGTTGACATTACTGGTACTCTTTAAGGTAAATCGGTAATATTTTTTGCGATTTTGGCGATTTAAAGAACCCGTCTCACTAAAGCTTTTACTAGCGGGCAATTCTCCAACCTTAACGGCATCATTTGTGTTGTTAATAATCTGAAAATTGTAGTTAGTATTGCCACCTTTAAATAGAACAGTAGCAATATAGCTGTCTGCTCCTAACATTTTACTAATTGTTCCGGTTGAATTGCTATAAGCCGAAGCACTATCTATCTGTTCTCCCGAATCTATGACTTTATTACCATTCGTGTCAACATAGAGCCAGATTCCAACTTCGTTAGTTACATTATCCAAGTAAAGACTGACATTGCTTGGCTTGTCTATACTAAAATAGTAGTATTTTTGATTGTCTTTTGAAGTAAGCCTATCTTGAAAAGTACGGCGTTCTTTTAAAAGACCAATATTAGGATCGCCGAATTTTTGTGGTTCTTCCACAAGTTTTTGATTAGTCTCAGGTGTGTTCGCTGGAGATGGCGATGGCGAAACTGGGGTTGGAGTCTCCGGCGCTGGAGAAGAAGTGGATATCGGTGATGAAGAAGGAATAATATCTTGTTTAATAGGCTCAGATGAAGGAGGAGATTTGGGGGGTAACGATGGGGTTTCAGTCGTAGCTTTAGACTCTGATGGATTATCACATCTCAGAAAGCCAACATCCACACCTTTCAACTTACACAGCACTGTATCTCCAAAAAGGAAGACTCCAAAACCAGTAATTGTGCCTAGAACCGCAACAACCGCTCCTATTGCTACCCAATGTACGCCACCACTACCGTTACCACCAGATGACATTAATAATTTCCTCTTCTACTAATAATTGTTGTTCAGTCACATTGCTTTTTAATAACTAGCCTGAGTTGTTGAGAACGATATCAAGCTAGTAGCGTTATTTTTTGCCTAGTTCCACCTAATCATCTTTTATATTGAGATCCTTAACGAAGAAGCTATCGAATAGATTATTACCAAAAACCAATCCCGTTAATGCCCAACTTCCATCCGTATAGCGCGAGAATGTAGCTTCCCCAGGCCCCGAAAAGTTTTTGTCCGTTATTGTACCAAGAATGTCTGTTTTGACAATTAAATTTGATGCCTTTAGTGTAGCTACAGCAGTATTATCTTGATTTTCCCGAACTCCTACTATCTCAATTGTTCCACTTCTGGAAGATTTCCACTTATTAACCATTCTCTCTGCTTTACTTGCAGACAGGGATTTATCTTGTTTAATTAAGTCACAGCCCGTAGTTAAAGTAGACAATACTCCTACACTACCAAGGTAAGATAAGGTAATTAAACTGAATGTTATGAACTTTTTATTTAACATGAAATTTCCTCTTGCTAAATTAATAATCAGCAAAAATGAACCTAGACTAAGGTTTGGTACAAGACTTAAGGGTCAATACTGTTTGTATTGATTACCTTCCAGTTTAGCAAATACACATCTGTCTTGAGAAATAAAAAAGTAATAAAAAAGTAACATAAAAGTAATAATTAAGGGTATAGTCCAAGTGCTTAGATTATTTATGACTTAGGCAGAAACCGGGTTTTTCAGGAAAATATTGCATCATAGCCTTTAATATCGGTGAAAAACCCGGTTTCTTTGGTATTGATGCGTCCAGGACTGACTATTGCGCTATAATCTAGTATTGGAAAGGTTTTAGGTGTGAGAGGAATTTGATAGATGACCGTTGACGAAGCCATCACGATCGCAGAAACAGCCCTAAACTACGATCGCCTCAACAAAGTTCAAGAGATAGTGTTTCGTCAATCCTGGGAAGGGCGGTCTTATAAAGAAATTGCAGCCAGCACTGAATATGAATATGATTATATCAAAGATGCTGGTGCTAAACTATGGAAACTACTATCAAAAGCACTAGAAGAAAAAGTTAAAAAAGATAATCTTAAATCAGTATTAAAGCGATACTTACGGCGAACTCAAGTGAATCTACAGCGGAATCTGACCATCGAAGTTAACCTCAGCGGAGCAAATCTCAGCGGCGCAAACTTAAGTGGCGCTAGATTATTCGCAAACTTAAATGAAGCTGATTATGTTCAAACTGATTTAGATAAAATAATAAACGCTGACAGTGAAACTGAATTATCTGACTCAGAAAACGAGATTAACTGGAACGGTTTTTGCTTCCACTCCGACGCACAAGTTAAAATTGCCGAAATACTCGATCGCACTTCCATCCTCTTCATCCCCAACTCCCAACTCCGAATCACAACACCAGAAGGTAGACAAAACCAAGAAGCTGACTTTCTGATCTTCCACCAAAACAAGTTAGGACTGCTAAAAATTGACAGCGAATCATGCCATCAAAACGCCACAGAAGATGAAATATGCGAACTTTCGAGAGATTCAGGCATCAGTCTTGTCAAACATTACGATGCTACCCGATGCAGCCAACAACCCGATTTAGTTGTGCAGGAGTTTTTGGAAATATTGAGTCAGGTATAAGCAAGGTCGGACACTCCAAGAGCCCAAAGCGTGTCAACTTAAGCTTTTAGTCCATCAGTCCTCCCGCGCACCCGCTAGTCCGCCAGGGGTTGAAACCCCTGTCTAATAGCTAAAGTCCTCTAAAAGAGGACTAATGAGTTTAAAAATTCTTCTTCTGGGTCCTCAGTCCTCTTAAGAGGACTTTAGCTTTGAGGCAGGGGTTTAAACCCCTGCCGGACTATGGGTTGTACGTTAAGTTGACACCAATGCGCAATGCCGTTTCCCTACCCCAAAATAATCGCTCGCGCTCGCGAAAGATGTAACTATTACCCGATTAATTGTAGGGAAACGACTGTCTTGTCCCTGACTGTGGGTAATATAGCGATCCTAAATCATTTGCATAATTCTTGTAGGGGCTCTTGGCCCCGTGGTTGCCCAATCTCTCGGAGGGCGGGCACGCACCATCCACCGCCCCTACATATCTGCATGAATGATTTAGGATTGCTATATTAATTCGGATACTAACGGATTTGATATGACTTATTATAGCATGGTTAATTCAGCACAATATCTTCGTTGGTAAAGATTACATCCTCATAGATGGCATCCATGCTAGCGCGAAAGTCCACACTAGCCAAGTGAATTTCGCTTCCTTGCGTGTAAGAATGCAAAACCCACAACCCCTCAGCATTGCGGCGAAAACACTCCACCCGCTGCCGCTTTTGATTAATTAACACATACTCTTGAAGCGTTTCTAATTCTTGATAGTCAGCAAACTTGTCACCCCGATCGAATCCTTCTGTACCTTTTGACAAAACCTCGACAATTAAACAAGGATGTCTTTTAAAAGATTGAAAAGCTTTGTCCCGTTCATCGCACGTTACCATCACGTCGGGATAGTAGTAAATATTCCTAGATTCAATCCTAGCTTTCATGTCTGACATATAAACACGACAGCCACTACCCCGAACATGATTTCTCAACAAGGTAACTAAGTTGACACTAAGAGTTACATGAGCATCACTTGCACCCGCCATTGCGTAGGTTTCACCCTGAATATACTCATGTTTAACCGGGCTGAGTTCTTCTAATTTCAGATACTCTTCCGGCGAGATGTAATTTTGGTTTTGATTTGCAATCATTGGCTTTCTATGGAGTTTTTGATGATTGTGATTCCGACCACTTCTATAGCAGTTGACAGTTGACAGTTGACAGTTATATATATAGCGATCCTAAATCATTTGTGAATTTCTTGCTCCCTCCCCTTAGCAAGGGGAGGGTTGGGGTGGGGTAAAAAATTTACGATTCATTTAGGATTGCTATAGTAGCTATTTCAATCGCCCAATAGTGACTTTAAAAAACAAGGTGGGCATTTGCCCACCTTACAAAATTAAGCAGTTTCGTGCTGTTGACGCCAAGCAGGATGCCACAACAATTCCGCAGTCGATCGCTTCTCGACCATTTCCTTGGTAATCGTACAGTTAGCTACATCCTTGCGAGAAGGCAACTCATACATAACATCGAGCATTAATTCCTCTAAAATGCTGCGCAGAGCTCTGGCACCAGTTTTGCGGCGACAAGCTTCCTGGGCGATCGCCCGCAGCGCCTCTGGTTCAAATTCCAACTGCACACTATCCATATTTAACAACTTTTGATACTGCTTCACCAGAGCATTGCGAGGTTCAGTCAATATCTGCATCAAAGCTGCTTCATCCAGGGGTGAAATCACTGTCACCACAGGTATCCGCCCGACAAATTCAGGAATTAAACCAAACTTCACTAAATCATCAGCTTGTACCTGTTGTAAAATATCCGCAGCCCGCTTATCTTTTGGTAGCAAAGTCGAGTTGCTGTCACTTTCGACTGGCTGAATAAACCCTAAAGATTTTTTACCCAAACGCTGTTCAACTATTTTTTCCAAACCGACAAAAGCACCGCCGCAAATAAATAAAATTTTGCTCGTGTCAATTTGAATAAAATCTTGGTAAGGATGTTTGCGGCCGCCTTGCGGAGGCACGTTAACCACCGTTCCTTCCAGCATTTTCAGTAGCGCTTGCTGCACCCCTTCTCCTGATACATCTCGCGTGATTGAAGTGTTTTCACTTTTGCGAGCAATCTTGTCAATTTCATCAATATAGATAATGCCGCGCTGGGCTGCTTCGACATCAAAATCTGACATTTGCAACAGTCGCAACAATATATTTTCTACATCGTCACCAACATAGCCGGCTTCCGTCAGGGTTGTGGCATCGGCTACTGCAAAGGGCACTTCTAGCATTTGTGCCAAACTTTGGGCTAGGAGAGTTTTGCCACAACCTGTCGGTCCGACTAGCATGATGTTAGACTTTTGTAGTTCCACATCGCTGTCTGAGACAGGTTTGCTACTATCTTTGGCTTGGTCAACGCTTAACCTTTTGTAGTGGTTATAAACTGCTACTGACAGAACTTTTTTGGCTGAGTGTTGACCGATGACGTGGCCGTCTAAATGTTGCTTAATGTCTGTTGGTTTGGGAATTTTAGCTAAAGTGATTTTGGATTTGTTCGATCGACCCTGGCGTCGTGTTTTTTGTCCTTGAGGCTCTTGAATTTCTGACTGGGCTGCTTGTTGAGCCACTAATTTGCCAGAGTCAAAGAATTCCTCTTCTAGAATTTCATTGCATAGCTCCACACATTCATCGCAAATGTAGACGCCGGGCCCAGCTATTAACTTGCGGACGTACTCCTGGGACTTGCCACAAAAGGAGCATCTGAGATGGGAGTCATATTTTGACATTATTTTCCTCTTAATTTACATTTGCGTTTGGCTGTGGGGATTTAGGGAGTTTTTTCCCGATCAAACATGGTGCTGTTCTCAGCAAGGGAAGGGCGATCGCATACCCAAGCCACTCCAGCTTCGCGCTCTCTGTCTCTAAGTTAACACTTTTGATGCCTCAGTCATTAGTCATTATTCATCAGTCACACATCAAAATACAAATTTCTGATACAGACATTCATAAAATTATACGCTCACAAAAATTTTCCTGCTACATTCAAAAGCTGACTTACCATTTTTTGTATTCCAGAAATTTTCCTGACATGATTATTTTCACCCGATCGCCTTTGGGGTCTGCTTCTTTCTCCACATCCAAAGTAAAGTCGATCGCGCTCATAATTCCATCACCGAATTTTTCGTGAATCACTGCTTTGAGAGGCATTCCATAGACCTGCATAATTTCATAAAACCGATAAATCAGCGGGTCTACCGGAACTGTGGCATCTAAGGAACCTTTGAGAGCCGGTTCTGATAAAAACTGAGCCATCTCGCCATCGAGTCCCAAAGCAGACACAATTTTTTGTGCTTCATCTGGCGATGCACTTGCTTGACGGTAAATCACCGCTGCAATCCAAACTTCATCGCGACCCAGCAATTTTTCTAAATCTGCAAAACTAATTCCCTGAGCTTTTTTGGCAGCCAAAAGTTTTTCTGTAATATTTGAAATTGGCATTAAATTTTCTCCTGTTCGCTGTGGTGGAAGATGTGAAATGTATCTCATATTTTTCATCTCTTGTCAATGGCAAATCCCGGAAATATGATAAATTGATAACTCGTCGCGACAGCAATAGCCAATCTCGTCATCCTTGACAACTGGCGATTTAGAGATCGGCGATCGCTTCCCTACAAAAATGGTACAGTTAGCAGTACGTGTAATCAAAATTACATCCTCTCTGCTGTGCGATCGCCAGTACCCAGGGTGGGTCTCATACCCGATCGCGCCGCCAAAACCCCTTTACCGCTAACAAGTGACCACTGAAAAAAATATGGAGATTAACACCCAAGATTACAGCATCCTGTACGATAGCACTACTGATACAGTGACCTGCTGTGGCTCTTTCCGGCTCAGCCAAATGGAAGAATACGCCCCGATCGTACAGTTGCTCAATGATGTGGCTGACGGCGAGCAGAAGACAATTACTCTCGATTTGCGAAAACTCGAATTTTTAAACAGTTCAGGGATTAATATTATATCAAAATTTGTGATCAAAGTGCGACAGCAAAAAAGTATTCAGATCGCAGTCAAAGGCTCCAAGCAAATACCATGGCAGGGAAAGTCCCTCAAGAACTTGCAGCGACTGATGCCTTCCTTGCGATTGGAATTGGAATAGTTAATCCTTCAAGGTAAACGTGAGCTCAAAGCTAAGTCGGGGAAGCATAACTAGGGATTTGCAATACTGGAAAATCAGTCATAGTTAAGTTAGCAGCCAACGCTCAAAAACTGCGGAACTGACTACCTACAAGTTACCAATTTTCAATTGCTATGCAGGAAGAACCATCGAAAGAACAGTTATTTTTGGAAGTTCAGTCTCTGCGTGCGGAACTGGAAAACTTGAAGCGCGAAAAAGCCGATCTAGAAATTTTGCTGGAGACGACAACGGAACACTCGGATACCATAGAAGCTGACTTGCTATCAAAAGCTGAGTTGGCCGTGCGTTCAAGCGAAGAGCAGTTTCGGGCGATCGCCTCAGCAACTCCCGTTCCTGTACTGGTTTCTCGCCTCTGTGACGGTTTAATTCTGTATGCAAACGCTCAAATGGCTTCTCTCCTGGATACACCCTCAGCAGAATTGATCGGGCGTCATACCCCAGACTTTTACTTCGATCCCGCAGAACGCTCAAAGGTACTCGAAATCCTTGCCACAAACGGACACATCCAAAATTACGAACTGCACTGCAAAAAAGCAGATGGTAGCAGTTTCTGGGCCATCATCTCCGTTCAGTCCCTGTTGTTCAATGGTCAGCCCACAGCGTTGTGTGCCTTGTACGACCTTACCCAGCGCAAGGAAGCAGAACAAGCACTCCAAGAGAGCGAACAACGACTGCGCCGCCAAAGTCTGGCCCTATTGCAGCTAGGTAGGCAGAGGACGATCAACAACGGGGCGCTGAATTTGGGAGTTCGAGAAATTACCGAGGCGGCGGCGCGCACTTTGGATGTGGAAAAAGTGAGCGTTTGGCTGTACAATCATGTCAAATTTGGAACTCGCTACGCCACCAATACTCAGGCAAATTTGGCTGCAAGAGCGATCGCCCACAACCAAAGTTGGGTCATCAATCGAGAGGCGATCGAGATCCCAGTAGAGCATTTGGTCAATCATTCTAAGTTGCCAACCCAAAACCTCAAATTAGTTTGTCTCGATTTGTACGATCGGACCAGTAAAAGCCATTTGAATCGTACAAAAAACCATATAAAAGTTTCCAATTTAGATGGAGAAGGCGATGTGGGCAGCGAAAACAGTCCATCCTCCCATCCTTTAGACTCAGCATTGACAACTCAAAATCCTGTAACAACATTATCTTTAGAAACAGAACATACCCCAATCCTCAGCCAGGAAAGCACTCCAAATTCATCCATCTTAAATGTAGCCATTAGGCTCGGCGGCCAGATAGTCGGAATCCTCTCTCTCGAACATATCGGAGCACCCCGCCAATGGGCCTTGGAAGAACGAACCTTCGCTGATTCTTTGGCAAATTTAGTCGCACTGGCGATCGAAGGATTTGAACGCCAGCGAGCCCAAGAAGCCCTCTCCAAAGCCAAGTCGGAACTAGAAATCACTGTCGAGCAACGCACTGCTCAACTCACCGCCTCCAATAAACTCCTCCGCATCGAAATTGCCGAGCGCAAAAGAGCCGAAATAGCTTTACAAGAAGCATTACACAAAGCCGAAGCAGCTTCCAGAGCTAAAAGCACTTTTTTAGCTAACATGAGCCACGAACTGCGGACACCCCTCAACGCCATTATCGGTTACAGCGAAATCCTAGAAGAAGAAGCACTAGAAGCAGGGTTCGAGGACTTAATTCCCGACACTCAAAAAATTCAGACCGCAGGCAAACATTTACTCACTTTAATTAATGATATTCTCGACCTTTCTAAGATAGAAGCTGGCAGAATGGATCTTTATTTAGAAGATTTTCACCTAGGTAATTTAGTAGAAGAAGTCGTAGCAACTTTGTACCCTTTGGTTGAAAAGAATCGCAATCAGTTACAATTTTTTTCCTCTCCTGATTTGGGAGTAATGTATGGTGACTTGACTAAAGTCCGGCAAATTTTGTTAAATTTACTCTCCAATGCCCTCAAGTTTACCCAAGAGGGAACCGTAGTCATCAGCGCAACTCGCGAATTAACAGACGGCACTGAATGGATTTATTTGCGGGTAGCGGATACCGGCATTGGAATGTCTCCTCAACAACAGGAGGGTTTATTTGAACCTTTTATTCAAGGAGATACTTCTACCACTCGCAAGTATGGAGGAACTGGTTTAGGATTGGCAATTAGCCGTCTGTTTTGCCAGATGATGGGAGGTGATATCACCATTGAAAGTGAGTTAGGTGTAGGTTCAACTTTTACTGTGCAATTGAAAGCAAAGGTTGAGGCTAGTTGTTAGTTATTGGTGATTGGTGATTGGTTATTGGTTATTAGTTATTGGTTATTGGTTATTGGTTATTGGTTATTGGTTATTGGTTGTTGGTTATTTGTGATTCAGATCGCAATTAACCATGTCCTAGATCACAAAGTAGAGTGTTTCACCAGCCTACAATGCCTTTATTATCAGGCAATCAAGCCTCAAGCTGCGTGAAAATCGTGATTATTTAGGAGTGCATCAAGATGATTACACCTTCCAATCAACCTCTAAAAACTAACCCTTTTAACACTTATCGCGATCCAGTTACAGGTAAGTGGACTGTAGTGCAAACTGTTGAAAATCACACCCAAACGGACTCTAATTTCCCCCCAAAAGTGGCGGGTAAAAATGAAATCAAACTAGAAAAGATTTCCAGTGCTTCCCCACCGGCATTGCTGACCCAAAAAAACTTTTCTTTCCCCTTGTCTGTCGTCCAACACCAAGGCAAAAAATCTGCTCATTTTAAATCATTATCCCATTGAATGATGAATAAACATCCAAGTTTATCGGCATAAATACCTGTTTCCCTAACCCACAAAACGTTGAATTATTGCCGATAGAAACGGATTTTATATACCTAGCTCAAAAGCATTTGCTTCAGAGCAAAAATCAAAAATTAGCAGAAGTTGTCAAAAAGTGATATAATTCAAAACACATTCTGTAACCCCCGCTGTCTAGATAACTATTCATGAAGGATTCGCTAGATCGCTTCTTACAAGTTGTATGGAAAGACCGACCCATTCGCCAGCGGGGAACAGTCATCGTAGCTATCCCCGTAATTTGTCTGTTTGCTTCGCTGATAGTCATAGCAGGACTGCGAAACAGAGCGATACAAACAAGAAAGGAACTAGATAGCAATAAGGAAATGCTTCAGCAAACAAACCGTTTGTTAAAAACAGTGGTGGATGCGGAGACTGGTCTTCGAGGTTACGGGCTAACCAAGCGGCGGGCATTTTTAGTACCATATTTTGAAGCAAAGAAAACTTTGCCTGAACAACTTTCTGAACTCAAGACTATCACTAAAAAAAATCAAATTCAAAGTCAGCGATTTGCCGAAATTCAAAAAATCACGGAACAGCAAATAGATTTTTGGGAACAGACTCTAAAAAAGATTGACAATTCAGACATAAAAGTCCAGTCCCCGGAAATCACTCAGGCATTCACTGAAGGCAAATTTAAGATGGATAGGCTGCGGGAAAAATTTGATGCCTTTGCAGACGCAGGTGAAGCCTACAAGAACGTTCTAGACCCACAAATGCAGCAGTGGGTGAGTCTCACTAATTACGTCCAATTTACGGCTTTAGTGGTGGGCTTTTTGGGTGCCGCAGCTTCTTGGTATTTATTTGATAGTTTAGAGAAAGAATTGAACCACCGGGAAGTGAGTTTGCAAGAGAGTAAAACTCGCATTCAAGCTGTAGTCGATCATGCAGCGGACGGCATTATTACTTTGGACGAAACAGGCACTATTGAGTCTTTTAATGCTGCTGCTGAACGGATTTTTGGCTGGAGTGCCGATCGCATAATTGGCTCAAATCTCCGAAAACTGCTTGCCAAACCTCTACCAAACAAAAGCGCTGGCGATTATTCCATTGAATATTTTTTGCTAAATCCTGGTACTAAACTAAATGTTTATCAGCAAGAAACAACCGGAATTCGCCTGGATGGAAAAATTTTTCCAATGGAGGTGGCAATCAGCGAAATGCAGTTGAAAAATCAACGTTTGTTTATTGCAATTTTTCGCGATTTGGGACAGCGAAAACAAGCTGAAGAAACTCTACGCAAGCAAGCACAAATGCTTGATTTAGCCAACGATACGATCGCCCTACTGGACTTGAAGGGCAAAATCTCTTATTGGAACCATGGGGCGAAGCGACTCTACGGGTGGCGCAATTCCGAAGCAATGGGAAAAAATATTCATGAACTTTTGCAAACAGAATGGAATCAGCCCTTTGAGGCAATTCAAGAGGAGTTTTTTTCTACAGGAGATTGGCAAGGTGAACTGGTGCGTACTAAGCGAGATGGCACAAAAATCACCGTAGCAAGTCGCTGGACTTTGCAACGGGATGAAGAAGGGGAACCCCTGGCTATTTTGGAAATTAGCAACGATATTAGCGATCGCAAATTGTCCGAAATTGCCGCTTCCGAAAGCGCCGAAAGGTTTCGCGCCACCTTCGAGCAAGCCGCCGTTGGGATGGCCCAAGCAAATCTAGAAGGCAAGTTGCTGCTAGTCAATCAAAAACTTTGCGAAATTTTGGGTTACAGTCGAACCGAACTGAGTGAGAAAAACTTTAAAGAAATTACTTTCCCCGAAGATTTGGAACCAGAACTGCATCATTTGCAACGGTTATTAGCAGGAGAAATTGAAACTTACTCTATGGAAAAGCGCTATATCGGTAAAAATGGAGAGTTGATTTGGGCAAACTTAAGTGTTTCCCTGCTGCAAGAACAAAATGGCAATAAATATTTAATGGGTGCTGTAGAAAATATTATGGCACGCAAACAAGCTGAGGAATTTTCGCGCTTGCAAAGAGAAGAATTGAGGTGGATGGCGGACACCCTAGCTAAATTCAGCAATAATTTAAGAAAGCAGAATGAAGAATTAGAGCAGTTTGCCTATGTAGTTTCTCACGATTTGAAAGCGCCATTGCGGGCGATCGCCAATCTCAGCAGTTGGATAGAAGAAGACCTCAGCGAGTCCATGACAGAGGATACTCTACACCAAATGAACCTACTGCGCGGCAGAGTGCACAGAATGGAAGGTTTGATTGAAGGACTGCTGCAATATTCCCGCGTCGGACGGATGCAAGTGGCTTCCGAAACAGTAAAAGTAGATAAGTTATTAGCAGAAATAATTGATTCCCTAGCACCCCCACCGGAATTTGTGGTGGAAGTCCAACCAGGAATGCCAACTTTTGTAGCAGAAAGACTGCTCTTACAACAAGTTTTTTCTAATTTAATTAGCAACGCCATCAAACATCACAGAAGTCCCACCGGTCATATCACCATCTCTGTGGAAGACATCGGTGATTTTTATAAATTTGCTGTAGCAGATGACGGCCAGGGAATTGCGGCTCAGTATCACGAGAAAGTTTTTGTAATTTTTCAGACTTTGGAAGCTCGCGATCGAGTTGAAAATACTGGTATTGGTTTGTCCTTGGTTAAGAAAATTGTGGAAAATCAAGGTGGAATTATTTCCTTGGAATCGGCAGAAGGTGAAGGGGCAACCTTTCGCTTTACTTGGCCTAAGCAGCCTATTAAGTAGAAAGAAGAAGTCACCCCCCCTAGGGCGTGTTGTCAAACTACTCCTTAAGATTTAGATCCCCCTAAATCCCCCTTAAAAAGGGGGACTTAAAGACTCTTTCCCCCCCCTTGAGAAGGGGGGGCTGGGGGGGATCTTTGGGTTTGAAAACACGCCCTAGCCCCCAGGGCTGTTTCATTCTCCGAAAAACAAGGATGAGTTAGAGGTAGTGCCTAGTGCCCCGGTGCCTAGCGGGAGCATCCCGATTTTGCATAGGCGAAGCATTCCGACAGACAATTTATTAGTGATAACCAGAGATTTATAGCCGGAATGCTTCGCCCCTACGAATATATTTGCAAAACACAGATGCACCCTGCCTACCCGCCTCACAGTTACTATTAATTTACTCTCTTTCGGGTCAAAATTCCTTGACTGGGACTTAACAAAAAAGCTAGCAAAAATAACCCAAAAATAACCAACACGATCGCCGCCCCGGACGGCATATTCAAATAATAGCTGAGATACATACCAGTCACACTAGCTGTCATCCCAATAATTGCGCCCAATCCCATCATTAAATGTAACTCTTTCACCAACAAATACGCAGTAATTCCCGGCCCGATTAACAGCGCAATCACCAACAGGGCCCCCACGGTTTGCAAACTCGCAACAATCGTCAACGTAATCGCTGAAATCATCCCTAAATAAATCCAGTTTACAGGCAAACCGCTGGCCTGAGAGCCCAGGGGGTCAAAGGTATAGAACAGCAGTTCCTTATAACAAACTTTCACCGCCACCAAAATTATCAATGTGGTGACAAAAGTTTGCTGCACGTCGGCTGGTGCAACGGACAAAATATTGCCAAATAAAAAGCCGTCCAAGTCTAACTTGGTGGTTCGCAACAAACTAATCAGCGTGATGCTAATAGCTAAAAATGTAGACAAAATTAATGCCATAATTGCATCTATTTTGATTCGGGATTGTGACTGAATCCAGGCCATGATCCCAGCACTGATTATCCCTGATATAAAAGCGCCGATCGCGATATTGAAACCCAAAGCAAAAGCTACGGGTAATCCAGCTAGCACGGAATGGGCAATCATGTCAACCATCATGCCCATTTGCTGTACAATTAAATAGGAGCCGACCACCGCGCAGAGTATTCCTAGTAATACGCCGATCGCGATCGCATTACGCATAAACTCAAATTTCAAAGGCTCAATTAGCAAGTTTAACATTTATAGGACAAGGAACAACGCAGCAGGAAACAATGCAGTCATAATCAATGGCACAACCCTGCACAGGCAGGATGCCCGTGCTACCATTAATTTTACAGGTAAAAATAAATTTTCATCGACCTCAAACCGAAACTAAACTTAAATCATAACCATAGGCTTTATGAATATTAGCCACTGTCAGCACTTCTTTACAGGAACCTATCGCAATTAACTGTTTGTTCAATAACAATAAATTATCATACTGTTTTAAAGTTTCTCCTAAGTCGTGACTAATTACTAGCAAAGTTTTATTGGCGGCTTTGAGTTCAGCAAAAATATCAAAAATAATCTCTTCGGTTGCTTTGTCAATGGCATTAAAAGGCTCGTCAAAGAAGAATAAATCGGCCTGTTGGGCGATCGCCCTTGCTAAGAAAATTCGCTGCTGCTGACCCCCTGAAAGTTCCCCAATTTGCCGATCGCGCAAATCCCACATTCCCACCCGCAACAAAGCAGTTTTCACCAATTCCTGCGACTGACGGGAGGGACTGCGAAACCAACCAGTCTGGACTGTGCGCGCCATCATCACCGCATTCCACACCGTAATCGGATAATCCCAGTCAATTTGCGATCGCTGCGGCACATAAGCCACCCGCCCCAACTGTTCCTTCAACAACCGCCCCTCATATTTTACCCTACCCCGACAGGCTGGAATCAATCCCAACATAGCTTTCACCATCGTGCTTTTCCCCGCCCCGTTGGGCCCGAAGACTCCCGTTAACTGTCCCGATGCTAAATGAAAATTGATGTTGTTCAGGGCCGAAATTCCTCGATAATTAACAGCCAAGTCTTGAACTTCTAGCATAATTTGAAATTTTGAGAACGATTCTTGTTTCCAGCTACTACAATAGAATAGCTCAAAAAACCAATAATGATTATCGTTTCTGAAGTCTTATGTTCAAGAAGTTGACGGAGAAAACCAGCAGAGTCAGCGTTGTGGCGGTTTTGGCGATCGCGCTAGGATTAGCTGGATGCAGTGAAAAGCCCCAAGCCAGGAGTCCCGTACCTGAGAGTCCGGCGACCAATTTGCCAAAAGTAGTGGCCACTACTGGTGTTATTTGCGACATCACTAAAGAAATTGCCGCAAGTTCGATCGACACTATTTGTTTAATTAAACCCGGAGATGACCCCCACGCCTATCAAACCAAGCCCGAAGACCGCAAAGCCATTGAAACCGCAAATCTGATTTTATACGCCGGTTACGACCACGAACCAAGTATCATTAAACTGATCCAATCTACTACCAATTCAGCCCCCAAAATCGCCGTCCACCAACTCGCAGTACCCAAACCACTCATGGGCGAACACGAACATGAAGGAGAACACAAAACAGAAGCTAAACCCCATGAAGCAGAGGAAAAAGTTCCTGACCCTCATGTTTGGCATAATCCTCAAAATGGCATTCGGATGGTGGAAGTAATTCGCGATGAATTAAAAAAAGTTGCTCCTAATAATGCTGAAATTTATACTACAAATTCCGCCAAATTAATAGCAGATTTACAAAAATTAGATACTTGGATTAAAGCTCAAATTGCGACAATTCCCCAAGCTAAACGCAAGTTAGTCACTACTCACGATGCTCTGAGTTACTATGCTAATGCTTACGGTTTCGAGGTAGCTGGAGCTTTGCAGGGAGTGACTACAGCAGAACAGCCCACAGCGGCTAGAATCGCCGAATTGTCATCAGAAATTAAGAGGGCGGGAGTACCGACAATTTTTGTGGAAACTACGACTAATCCCAAGTTGATGGAGACTGTGGCCAGGGAGGCTAATGTCAAAATTTCCGACAAGGAACTCTACAGCGACGAGTTGGGTGCTCCTGGTAGCGGCGCTGATACCTATGAGGGGATGCTGAAAACTAATACTTGTGCCATTGTTTCTGGGCTTGGGGGAAATTGCACTCCTTGATGGATTTTCGGTTGTTTCTGAGGCGTAAATGAAGTACCTAGGGTGCGTCAGGAGAGTTTTTGGAACAATTTTTAGAGGTTCGGGAAGTGACGCACCTTATCAATTGCCACCCTAGGAACTGGCTTATATCAAATCCGGTAACATCGTCCTGTATTCATCTCTCTTATCTCCCTCTGTGTTCTCTGCGTTCTCTGTGGTTAAATCACGATATTACCTAGGATTGCTCATCGGTAGTGGGAGGTTTTTGCCCTATGCCCAATTGTTTCTTGGATAATTTTAATTCTTTCCACAGCGCTTTAATATCTTTGTAAGCTTTCTCAGCGCTAATTTTGCCCCCTGTTTCCAGGGAACAAATGTAAGTTATTTTTTGAGCAAACTCTTGCAAGTTGGCATTGAACGCCAAGTTTTCTGGCGTAAAATCGCCGTAGTAGCGATGGCGAGGATGTAAAAAGTCTTCCCGCTCGGTCATTGCCCCCCTCCTAATTCCTGTTTGTAATGGCGATCGCTTGCTTCCATTGTAGGGCGCAAGTAGCAATTGCTTTATTTTGCCTTGTACTTATCTTTATTAATCTAATTTTAACCTAATTTTACCCTAATTTTAACTTTTCTTTAACCTTATTTCACCAAAATTGGGAGCTGCGGATACCGCAACTCCCTTTTGGTATAGTTTACAGGTTTTTCTTAACTTGTGTGCAAGCTCAGCACTTACTTGTGGCAGTCGCAGCCGGCGTGGCCACAGCCAGTGCCGTTGGGGTGTCCGTCGGCGCAAGCAGTGGAACAGTATTGTTTGCCGTCTTTTTCAATGGCTGCACTCAGGTTGACAGTGCACGAGCAAGATGGACAGGCACATTTTGTTTGGGTTGCAGTGGTCATAGTTTTTTTTCGTGGTAGGTTGGTTTGTTTATATTTATATATGAACACATATTCAGAGATAAGTCAAGGGGAGAGCAAATATTTTTGAAAGTGGGCGGAGGGACTATTAGAAATCCTCAAATCTCAAATGGCATTAAAATGACAATGAGAACCAAAATAAATCTTGAAAGAATGTTATCTAACTCTGCTGTGAATGGGGCGGTAAATGGACCGATCGCCCAAAATGATACACCAATCTGCGATCGACCGCACCTAGTTGACAGTTTGCGAGTCCAGGATATTCAAACACAAATTCTCAACACCGCCAAAGCTCAGCGCATGGCAGAATTTTTCAGTCTTTTGGGAGATGCGAACCGCCTGCGGCTGTTGTCGGTTTTGGCAAAACAAGAACTCTGCGTATGTGATTTGGCGACGACTTTGGGGATGAGCGAATCGGCTGTGTCCCACCAGTTGCGGGCGTTGCGGGGGATGCGATTGGTACGTTATCGCAAGGTGGGGAGACAGGTTTTTTATAGTTTACTCGATCGCCATGTTTTGGAACTTTATAATGCCGTGGCGGAACACTTAGATGAAGCAGATTAAGCTTTTGGGAATGGGGAATGGGGAATTGGGAATGGGGAATGGGGAATTGGGAATTGGGAATTGGGAATTGGGAATTGGGAATTGGGAATGGGGAATGGGGAATCGGGAATTGGGAATGGGCCATTGGGAATGGGCCATTGGTGTCAACTTAAGCTGTCAGCCCGCCCCGTGTTCGTTGGTCATCCCGCGAGTCCGACAGGGGTTTCAACCCCTGTCTAATAGAAGACAGTCCTCTCAAAGAGGACGGCAGGAGTTGAAAATTCTTCTATTCAGTCCTCGATCGAGGACTTTCGCTTTGAGGCAGGGGTTTCAACCCCTGCCGGACTGCCGGACTATGAGTTATACCTTAAGTTGACACCTATGGGAATTGCCCAACCGCCCCAGCCCCCAGGGCTGTTTCATTCTCAAAAAAATGAGAGTTTGTAGGGGTAGTGGATGGTGCGTGCCTACCCTCCTTAATCTTCGACGGTGTGGCCTGTAGCAACAATCGCCTGTTTGATTGATTCTTCAGCCGCTTTAGCCTCAACACTTACAGTCTTAGCTGCGATATCTACATTGATTTTCGCTTCTGGTTCCACTGTTTGGATCGCTTTGGTAATTGTGTCTCCGCAGCCGGCACAGGCGATGGAAGGCACGTTAAATAGTATGGGCATAATTAAGGGATATTTGGTAGATGACTGTTGTTTTATTTTAGTCTAATACCAATTTTAAAAAAGAATGCAACAGTAGTCTTGTCCCTCCCCTTGATAAGGGGGGGTTAGGGGGGGTCAAAGATTGTTGCACGATTTTAGAGAAGGGCAATTATTTTTGGGTCATACCAATTTCATAAAGTAGCGCTATATATTACCCCCCCAACCCCCCCTTATTAAGGGGGGGCTAAGACTTCTATTTTTGGTGTCATATTACCCCCCCAACCCCCCCTTATTAAGGGGGGGCTAAGACTTCATCCATAGCACATAGGTCAGAAAAATGGTGTCACCAGCCCCTAGAGGTTGAGGGAAATTTGATTAATCCCAGCCGAAATCTCGATCGCACATTTGGGCTAGTCTTTGATTGTGCGATCGAAAATATGCTCTCAATTGCTCGTAGATAGCCTCGCTGATGGGGGGATATTGGGTGGAGTTGTATTTTTCGTAGGTTTGTAGCTGATGGGGTGGTAAGTTTAAGAACTCTAAGACGGTGTTGAAGGTAGCGCAGGGATTGGTGTACAAGTCTTCGCTTTTGATGATTAAGATTTGTTCTTGGGGAAATAGTTTCATCCAGGCTGGGAGTTGATCTGCGTAAATGCCGCGAGTTAAATAGCTGTGGTGTTGGTGTTCGTAACTGTAGTAGTTGGGGTTGGCGATCAGTTTTTCAATTTCGCCTTGGAGTCTTTCGGGTTCGGAGGCGATCGCACTTTCTAATGATAGCGATTCGTAGCCAATTTTGATATAGTAATAATAGTGGGAAATTGCGCGTTCTACTGGGTTTCTGAGCAAGGCGATGATTTTAACTTTCGGGCATAAATCGGAAATTCGCTCTGGTACGCGGGGATGACAGATGTAGTAGGGGCTGGCTTCTCCTGTTGTCAGATTTTCGCCGTTTTCTGGCTGGGGAAATTGGGAGTAATACCAGTCTGCACCCTTGTCGAAGTTAAAGTCAAAATAATGTACTTCTTTTTGGGCGGCGGGGACGATTTGGGGATGTTGGATCAGATAGTTGTACAGGGATGTTGTGCCGCCTTTTTGGACACCAATGATGATGAAGTCGGGGGGTTTTGGGGTTTGGTTCATGGGTTGTAGGTTGATATTTTGCATTTGTAGCGACTGTTTCGGATTTGGCATTTGTACCGATAGTCCGCCGGGGGTTAAAACCCCCGTCTCATAGTGCAAGTCCTTTGAAAAGGACTGAAGATGTCTTTCCCGATTCGAGAATTCCGCGATCGCCCATTTTAGCTCCGATCGAACTTAATCTAGATCTTGGTCAAGATCGTTGAACTCGGCTAGAGTGGAATCCCCTAAGCCCAAATCCTTGCGGGGCAAATCTTTCGGGATAAAATATATCGCCCCCACCAAGGCTTGTAGGGGCGGGTTTTACCAACAATCTCGGCCTTTGACCAATAATCTCCTAAACCCGCCCCACCCAAGGGCAAATCGCGGGTTGTGGGCTGGGAGATTTTATTTTTGAGGAAAATAACACATTGTGTGAATTTTTGCAACGGGTTGATATGAATGTTGAATATAATGGGAATTATAAAAATGGGATCGTACTGTCGAGCAGTAACTACCTGCAATACCATCTCTGAAACTATTCAGGAAGGCGTCAATGTATAAAAGCAAATTATCTAAAGTTATCGTATCGCTGTTACGGCGGGTTCTCGGTGTGACGCGATCGGGTGCGAAGCGGCTAATGAGGGCAATGTTGCGATCGCTCATAGCAATGGGCCGACGGGCAAATTTGCCCGTGGCGGGGTTTGTGTTGCCGACGGTGACGATGGTATTGTTGGTGGTGATTTTGCTGACGGTGGCGATTACTCTGCGATCGTTCGATCGGGCGAATAATGCTCGGAATGTGCGCGTCAATCAGCAGGTATTGGCGGCGGCTACTCCGGCGATCGATCGGGCGAAAGCGAAAATTCAGTTCCTGCTACAGCAAACCCAGAATCGGGGTACGCCTTCGGATCGAGACTTGTACTTGCCGCTGGCGATCGCAAATCCCGTCACTACAGTTGATAGTTATACGTTTGGGGACGAGGATCGCCTGAGACTTAAGTATGACCTAAACGGTGACAACAGCATAAGTCCAGATCTTAAGGCTACTGATTCTGGCTTTAATATCGAAAACAACGAATCGATAAATACTGCTTGGAGATATCCCGTTGATACAAATGGAGATGGCAAATTTGATAATTTTACTCTCTACGGTATATTCTTCCGCACCCCCCCAAGAGATGACGCTCCTAACAGTCTTACCCTGGGCGACTTCTTAAGAAAAAGAGAGCCGTTGGAAGCAAGAAAGCCACCGCAGAGGAAACTTAAGGCTGGTTGCGAACAGGGTGGAGGTACTGTCGCTACTTTAGCGGGGGACTCAGGCTGGTACAGGATAGACGGCAAACTTAAAAAAAGTTTCTTTGTTTATACAGTTAACGTACCGATGACAGCAGCAGATGTTGCTGCCAATCCTAGTAAACCGTATCAAGAATTCACAGGAAATTCTAGTATTTCAGCCCTGGAATATCAGCAAGACCAAGCTCTTATTCCGATCCCCAACAACGCGGTTGTTTATGAAAACGATCTAGACATATCGCCGGGACCTCCGTTGAATTTAAACGGGCGGATATTCACAAACAGTAATTTGCTAGTGACAGGGTTTAATAATCCTAACAGCGTAAAATTTTATCAGGTCAGCAGCCCAGATTCTTGTTTCTACGAACAAGAAGGTAGCAAAATTGTTGTCGCTGGTAATGTAGTAAATGGTTGGTCTGGTGACGACACGGTTAAGAATGCAGTGGACGTGCACCTTTTCAAAAAAGGTAGCCTGCCTACGAGCGGAAAAAACGCATTCATGCTGAGTAAAAAATTAGAAATTAAGGCGGGTACAACGGAATCAACAAGCGATTCTAGATTGAATGTTCTTTACAACGACGAAGCCTATACAAAGCGCCTAGATTTGCTAGTTGAAGCGCAGATGGGAGACCCCGCCAACCCCAACCTGGAGGCTAACGATCCGTTGTCAGTGCGGCAGCGACTGCAAAGCCAAGATCGCAAACAAGCGCTGACAGAATATTTTAAACAGATGCTCCGCAAGGTTCCCTTTGCGGAAGTGCCGCTTGGAGGAGACGCAACGGCGGGCTACGGTCTTCCGTGGTCAAAACCTGCCGGAACCCCACCCATTCTAGAAAGCAAAGAGACCCTAAGACCCATAGACCAATGGAGTTTGCTCAATGATTCCGAAACCAAAGTCAACCTAACGGTTGGTCAGCTAGAAGCAACAGACCCCTCAAAAGAACCTGAAGAAGAAAATTTTCTGGGCGATCGCGTTGTGGTAGGCAACAACCTACCAGCCAAGAGATGGGACGCCACCAAATCGGAATTTACCAGTAAGGAGGAAAAAATAGCAGGGGAGTGGAATAAAACAGACCCCCCAGATCCTAATTTTCCGCGCACTCGATCGTCCCAGGCGACAAAGATCGCTGATGTAGGAACGACCGATCGCGGCAGTTTTTGGGAACAAGCAGCAGCGACAATACCTAAAAATCCCTTGGATGGCATTGGCGGTTTGCGCGTCATCACCAGTGCAGGGGTTTACGATCGCACTAATTCATTCCTGCCGCCGCCTAGTTGGATAAATCCTTCAAATGCTGCCACCGTAACAGGGGACACGGCTACTTACGACGACCCAGCAACGCCCGCCACTGAGCAGTACCGTGTGGTCTGGCCGGACTCCATGCCGATGTCACCGTTGGGACTGGGGTCACAAGTATATGATAATGTTGCCGGTAACTGGACTCCCTGGCTCCCAGCTTGGTCTAGTCCTACCGATATCAGCGCCACTCTCCCACCAGCAGTCGCCTCTACTACTCTACTTCCAGGTATTGTTGAGCAGGCTACCACCGCTAAGAAATATGCCAAGGGCGACTTGCGGATGCGGGCGACAGCAGTCTATCACTACAAAAAAGACGGCGGCTACGATCCCACCGTACCAACGAGCCTTGATAACGTTAAGCCATTTGCTTGCGTCAGCAGCTATTACGACCCTAGCACTGCTTCCACAGCGAGAAACATTTCGACGGGAAGCCTACCCGATGTCAGCGGCGAGGTAGGACTGGGAACCCGGCAAGCCTTGATCGGCTCCAACAACGGCATCACCTACGGCCCCCCTACAAGAGTGCGACCCGCTGCTTCAAACCTGAACGCCACTACAGGCTTGCTGAGCGGTGGAGATCCAATTTTGGTGGCCCAGGCAAACTTGGTCTTCCCCGACGGTCGGTTTGCTAATAAGCCGTTGAGAGATGCTCTTGTGAAAGCAGACACCGATCGCAATTTGGCAGAAAAAGCTGCTATTGACTCGACTAATTGCGCCATACAGATACTTGACGGCTCGATCGGCACTCCCAACCCCGCACTGATTCCTCACGGGGCTATTCAAGAAGTAGCATTTTTGAATGCCAGAGAAATCAAGGCGATCGATCGCGATGACCCGGGTACCAACGTTAACGAAGCCTTTACGCTGAGCAGCCCGACCACAGTTCCCCAAGCAGCAAAACTAACAGGGGACTACAACCAGCCCTTAGAAGAACGGCAACCCCTAGAAATTCGGGCCACTCAGATAGACCTCAATCTACTCCGAAGGACTAAATTGGGAACGGACGAGTATTTACTACCAAACAGCGGGATTATTTATGCCACTCGCGACGATGCGCTGCCCGATCGCAGCGATCGCCCTGGTCTTGCCGCAGGTGGCATAAATGAAAGTAGCAGCGCAACAGTCAGCCCCACAGATTCCCTGCTAGACCCTACTCGCAAGCCCAACGGAATTCTACTTGTGAATGGTCAGCAGCTAGGCAGAGTTCCTGGTTCCTCCGCTACTGTGGCGGATGTAGTCAAGGAAAAGGGGCTAACTTTGGCATCTAATTTGCCTGTTTACATCAAAGACGAATTTAACCCTCACTCCGGCGAAGAATTTACTCAGGCCGTGGGTGATTGGAGTACCTTTTACGATCGCACAGCCGCAAACCTCAATAAGAACTTTGCCTGTCGCCCAAAGGACCCCAGATTAGGTGGTAAATGTACAACAGGGGACACCTGGCGTCCCGCAAACATACTGGCAGATGCTGTCACACTCCTTTCACAAAATTACCGTTTTGGCTTCCGCAACGAGGGAGATTTTGACCTGAGAAATAATGCCGGTGCTGCTGCTGTAATGCCTCGCAAACAGCAAGGATTTTACAGCAACAACTTTGTTACTAACGGACTTTCCAGCGGGGCGTTCAAGGATGACGGCAATTTAAAGGCACAAGCAGAGGCGATAACTGTGACAGACGCTAACTATGTCACCACCACTCCCCCGATTACAAGTTCTTACTTCAACAACTTTGTCACCCCCGTCCAGCGGCGCGGTAAATTCCCAGAGTATTTGATGGAAGTTTGTAACAAAATCCCGGTTTATGCCTGTACGGATGCAGACTGGTTCGTCAATCCGCAAACTCAGATCCGTGCAAATGTTGGTGTGTCCTCTGCCGATTGGCTAGCCGGAACAACTGCTGCTCCCCCAGCGCCCCAATATCAACGCTTCCCCCGCCGAGTTGCTTTTCAAAGAAACCGCCCTGCAAATGATCTGGTGCTAGATGCAAACAACAATCCAACGCCTTTAGGGATTAGTGGCACAACAGTTGTTGCTGGGCCAGGCACAAATTTAACAACAGATAATTCTCTGTGGTTTGCGACGACTGCTACGGCTGGCGGTACTACAGTGACTTACGGTTCAAAAAAATTTCCTTATGTGTTTAACAAGGCGGTGAAGGACGGGAGCGGTGCAGATCTGCCACAATTAGTCCCAGGAACAAAGTGGCAGCCGCTACTCATGCCGGTTTTGCAGAGCCAAACTGTGACGGCGGCGCCAGCGGCTAGTTCATCTGCCAGTTTGCCAGAAGGTACAGATATTGTGAGGGCGACCGGGTGGATAACGACGGCTGTAGACACAACATTTAATATGGTCGTAGGCTCGAACGATACTCCTTCGCGATCGCTCGGTAATGTCGGTGACTTTAACGGCGGTATGCAAAACTTGCCCCGCTTCTTGGAAAACTGGAATTCCGGGGCAGTTTCCACAAACATCCAGGGTTCCTTTATTCAGTTCGGCCGGAGTGCTTACAGCACCGCGCCCTATACCCCGATTCTAGATCCGGCGGCTCCGCAGCAGACAGATCCAACTAGGTTGCGGAGTCTTTTCGATTCACCGCCCCCACCGAACCTCCCACCCGCAGTCACTTACACTGGCGGTGTTCCAAAAGCTTCATACAGAACTGATGCGGGTAAGGGTAGCCTTCCCTTCTTCAGCCCTCCTGCTCGGAATTGGGGCTATGACTTGGGCTTGCTATCTCAGCCACCCGACTTGTTTACCCGCAAGTTCACGACTCCTCCAACAAAACGAACCCCAGATGAGTATTTCCAAGAAGTACCTGGCAATGACGAGTGGATAGAAACATTGTTGTGTGCTTTCCTCGATAAGGACGGGACCACGAAAGCTGTCAGTGGCAATTTGCGCCCAACAAAATTCTGCACAGACAACACAGGTGGTTAACCATGAATAAGCTACTAAAAGACAACAGCTACTGGCAACCCATCTTATTCAAGGGAGCAAAGACAGAAACAGAATTCAGCAGCCAGCCTACTGAGAGTAAATCTGGCAGTTGCGCCCAAAAACTGAAGCCACAAGATTCTGGCTACACGATTATCGAGTCATTGGTAGCGATGATTGTGGTTTCGGTACTGATGATTGCGATCGCCCCGGTGATGGCCTACTCAGTAGCAATTCGCGTCCAAGCGCGGCGGATCGAACTGGCTGCGATGGCGGGGAGAGCTTACGTTGACGCTCTGAGAGCGGGGGCGATCAGACCTAATGATGCAACAAGCCCAGTAGGTTTCCCTACCGCAGATGCTAATCTTATTCCTGCTGCTCCTACAAGTTCCAATGGTTTGTACTGCGTTGACACGGATGGGGGAGGTTGTATTGGCAACAAAGACTTTTATATTCAGGGTGTTCGTCCCCCAAATAAAGGAACCACTATTCCCACAGACACAGGCTACAACCTGATTGTGCGGGTTTACCGGGCGGATGGGTTTACCAAACCGATGACAACTACACAGCAATCAGTCGCTAATTCGGCTCTTGGCAATCCTCAAGCGCCTTTGGTGGTAATGCAATCACAAATTCCCCCTACTACAGGAGAGGCCTCCTCGTATGGATCGTTGTGTACTCGCCTCCAAGGTGCTCCTGAAAAGTGTACAAATTAAATTCCTTGTGATTAGATTAAAACCGCTCCCCCATTGGACAAAGGAAACAGTCAAAATGAAAACTTTACTCAGGTTGCTTATAAAAAGTCAGCACCAGCGAAACCGCTCCGAGCCAGATCAAACAGAAAAGGGCATGACTCTGGTCGAGCTATTAGTGGGAGCAATCATGGCATTTCTGATCGTCACGCCCATGCTCACCTTTGTAGTCGATATGCTGAATACCGACAGGAGAGAACAAGTTAAATCAAACACCGAGCAAGATCTTCAGGCCGCCGCTGATTTCATCGCCCAAGATTTGAGCCAAGCTATTTATATTTACGATAATAATCCCGCTACTACCAGCACTCCCACCACTACTCCTACAGGCATCCCTGCTATCAAAGACCAACTTCCTAAACCTGCTAATGGAACTCCGATCCTCGTATTTTGGAAGCAGCAACCTAGGAAAAATTCTGTTCCTTTTAACCCAGAAGTTGCTAAGACGGTAAAACCAAACACCTGCGACCAACCAGCTAATGCTCGTAAATGCGACGACACCTATGTACTATCATTAGTTGCCTACTACCTGTTTAAAGACAGTGATACTACTTGGTGTCAGCCTTCAGGAGGCACTTGTCCTACCCGCATTGCTCGCTACGAAATTACGGATGGAATCAAAGACCCTAACGCGACAGATACTACAGATCCTAATTATCCTTACTACAAGGATAGTGAGACAAAAGACACTCAACGACGAGATCCAGCTTTTAATAAAGACTTTGACTTGAGTAAGCCCACAGTAAATGTGACTGTTCCGACGGAACTGATAAATAATAAATCCGGGGCAACCAAGCCCCAGGTACTGGTTAACTACATCGACCACAGTAGTAATACCCAGACGCAATTACCACCCACTGAATGCGAAACGGCTCTTGGTAACCCTAAAGACCAAAAAACCGAACAATTCTTGAAAGAAACAACGCTAAGAGCAACCGATAAAGAAGGTATAAATAGCTTCTATGCTTGTGTTAATACAGAGAAAAACATAGCCAGAGTCACAATCAGAGGCAATAGCCTGCGCCGCCTTCAAGCCAACGATGCAGACTTCAAAACCACCAGTTCGGCATTTTTCCCCACAGCAACCGTCCAAGTAAAAGGTCTCGGTGCGCGAGGAAAATAATTGATTGATGAAACTGATTTAGGAATCGCATATATAGCACATAAAACAGGAAAACAACATGAAAATTCCAATTTTATTCAAATTTTTGCATATTTATAATACCCAAAAAATCGGCAATTCCCCACATACTAAACCGAGAAAAGGCGATGAGGGTTTCACCCTTCTAGAAGTCCTGGTAATCGCCCTGATCGTAGGTATCCTCAGTTCCATCGCCGCTCCCGGTTGGCTGGCTTTCATCAACAATCAAAGGGTGCGCACAGTCAACGATCGCGTTTTGCAAACCTTGCGAAGTGCACAAAGCGAAGCAAAGCGAAGTAAGCGGGATATCACAGTTACATTTAATCCTACTCCGGCTACTGACCCGCCAACAGTTACGATTAACCCGCCACTACCTACGGGTGGTAGTACCCAGACGTTAAATGCTGGAGGGGAAATCAAGCCGGGCACTATTACTCTTGTTTCTAATGCAAACTCAATCACTTTTAACTACCTAGGAAATGTAGATCAACTTCCGCAAGATACATCAGTAAATCCAAGCGTTAAGAGATTTGTAGTCATGGTTAAACCTACTGGTGGCGGTGCGAAAAAGTGTGTATTGATTGAAACCATTTTAGGAGCAATGATAACTGATGAAGGGTCTCGTTGCACCCTCTAGTCTGGCAGATATGTTTTAATTTCTAACATCAATTCCGCCTCACTCCTGAATTGTTAAGATATTTTAAATTCAATTAATTCGTATTTCGACTCAAATTATATAACAACCATCAAGGCGCTTTGTCTTAACGTCCTAATTCTTGTCCCCCCCCTTTACAAGGGGGGGCTAGGGGGGGTCGAAGAATGTTGCACGATATTTACAATACCAATTAAAAATTTGACTATTAAATCTAGATCTGAACGAGCCGAGAGGGCGGGCACTCTTGGCACCGCCCCTACAGAAGGGGGGGATAAGAGTACGATTTTTCGTCCCTCTTCTCCCATCCCCCCATCCCCCCTAGGGGGGGCAGGGGCAGGGCCATTGGTGTCAACTTAACGTCAAACCGATAGTCCGACAGGGGTTTAAACCCCTGTCTCAAAGCTAAAGTCCTCTAAAAGAGGACTAATGAGTTGAGATTCTTCTCTTCAGTCCTCTTTGAGAGGACTTTCGCTATTAGCCAGGGGTTTCAACCCCTGGCGGACTCGCGGACTCGCAGATGATCTGCTTAAGTTGACACCAATGGGGCAGGGCTGTTTCATTCTGGTGACAAATCATCGTTTTGTAGGGGTAGTGCCCCCGTGCCTACCCTCTTATACCAATTTCATAAAGTAGCGCTACATATCTACCCCCCCAACCCCCCCTTGCCAAGGGGGGGCTTTGAACTACATCTGTAGTATGATTTTATGAAAATGGTATTAGTCTCAGAGATGGGGGCGGGCACTCTTGGCACCGCCCCTACAAGAGAATGAAACAGCTCTGCTCAGCTTCGATAAATCGCGGAGGATGCCAAATGCGATCGATATTTCACAAACACGCTACACATCGAAAGTGCGATCGTACCTTTCCTTAAAATTCCGTAAATACCGATCTACACATACACCAAATTCAGCAATTAATATAAGCCTAATTCAATTAGATAACTTTTTTTCACGCCATTTAGGAGTGCATCTAAATGTCAATTCATAAAAGTTTCACAAGCAGAGCAACAGCCTCTGCAGCGGGTTTTACACTGGTTGAACTACTAATACCAATTTTATATGAAGTTGCATAGAATGAAGATACTATTTAGAGGTCATTAGTTATGGGACGTCAACTGATTCTGGCGATCGCAGAAAGTACAG